>JAGGXT010000195.1 GCA_021162905.1 Candidatus Odinarchaeota archaeon
GTGTAAAAATATTAGCATATGCTATGGATCTTAAATATAAAAAGAAGAGAAGATATTACTGGCCGCCCTACCCAGTTAACCATCCCATGGTAAGGGATGGGGGTCATCAGGCGGCCAGTCCGGTTCTGGTTCGGAAAATCGCAATTGCACCGTATTACCACCCATATCTTATTTTTGTATAATACATTCCAGATCGATGGCATTGGTTTTGCAGAGGAATTTTTCGGAAAAAGAGAAACATTCCAAAAATAGAGAAAAATTTCAAAAATATCGAAAATAATAAGAGTCTATGTACAAGTAATAGTAATGTGTGATAAAATCATCACATAATTTGGTGATTTTATTGAAGAGGTATTATCTTGCAACAGTTGGAGATTATACAAAGAAAACGATACTCCACGGAATGTTTACTACGGGATGCAGTGGTGTTTATCTTTTTCCATCAAGTGAGACCAAGGAGAAAGCTTATGAGATTGTAGACGAGATTACAAATAATTTTGGCCTTGCTAGTTCCGAAATTAAGGTTATTGAGGTTGACTCTCTTGATTATTGGGGAACTGTCGGGAGAATAATTGATTGCATTTTAGGGATATATAAGAAAGAAGAAGAATGTGAAGTAATTGTCGATGCTAGTGGTGGCACGAGAATTATGACATTAGCTGCTATAACAGCAGCTATTCTTGCGAGGGCAGATGGCATATATTATTTCTTTTATGATTATCGAAATGAGAGAATTATAAAGTTAAACCTGCCCAAGATAAGTATTCGTCTACCGGGTGAGACAAAGCTTATGATTTTGAAGGTTTTACGTGAGGTGAAAAAGGAAGGAATTAAGATAAAACAGTATGCACAACTTGCACAGCAAATAGAAAAAAAGCTTAGCGTAAGTGAGGTAGAGAAAATTGGCAGAAGTAAAGGTAAACTTTCGGAGAAAATAAATGAACTAGCACGTTTTGGATTTATTAAAAAAGTACCTTTAGAGGAGGATAAACGTCGTTTTCTGATAGATATAACTAAAGATGGAGAATGTATTATACGGATTGCTGAGAAGGTGGAAGAAATAAATAAATATAGAAAGAACATGACACAATAATGAAATAATTATTATTGACAGTTTTGTTAATCTCAAAATCTTAAAGTCTTTAAGCTTTAAAGATTTAGCAAAGACACTAATAATTTAGGAAGTAGAATAAATAAATTAATTGAAAATTAATAGGTAATACTTTATGAGAGTATACCATTTTGAGCGGTGTAGGCTATCTCCTGGAAGCGTTACTGTTCCATTATCTTATGTTTATTTATTTATTATTGAAAGCAGCATATTCTGATAATATCAATGAAGCAAAGGACTTCTTTAACCAATCGGGAGAGAAAAGTGAAAAGTATAGAGGTGCTCCTGAGGTAATTATTTTATTTACATCAAGAGAGGTGATTTCTGGTGAATGTAAAATAAAACCTGTAAGATCGAAATGGTTTAACATTGGTGTTATTAAAAGCGCGGATTTTAAGAGCGTATTTTTAAAATTCGTCTCTAAACTCCTAAACGAATTAAGAACTCAGA
Organism: Candidatus Odinarchaeota archaeon; assembly: GCA_021162905.1. Next base: position 1,562 of record JAGGXT010000195.1, read on the forward strand.
GTTTGAGAGATGTTGTTAGAAAGCTCAAGAGAGTATATTTAAAACTAACGTAAATAACAAAAGTTATATAGTTTGTAGAAGTCAAATTGTATTTCAGCCCAGAGAGAGAATTATTGCATGAGTAAGGTTTCTATAGTGAGGAGTTTAAGAATATGTAGAGATGAGATGTTCGAAATTTGCTGTAGAAGGTTGCAAAAAGTGATTTATGAAATGAATAAATTATATACTTCAATCCTTATAATAAAATTATATAATCACTCCAGTAACAGTTTTTCATTTTGTAGCGTAAATATCAAAATTTGTTACTTATCAATGATTATTACCTTTACTATAAAGTCATCTTTATAGGTTTAGAAGGTGCTCAACAATTAATAAATATGTTTCATTTCGTTCTATATTATAATGGTGATATTGTTGAGGGATGACTACCCGCTAGTTAGGGTATTGAGGATTGATTGTGTCTTTGATAATGATTATTATGTTCCGGGGTGGCTTGGTACTGCTATAAGAGGAGTTTTTGGTTATTCATTAAGAAAAGAAGTGTGTATTACTGGGAAGAAAAGTTGCTGTGGGTGCCCATATACAGCAAGGTGCCCCTATAAGATAATATTTGAGACATCATCTAGATCTTTTTTTGGAGCTATGAGTAAGGTTGGATATAAGTTAGTTGGAATCACAAAACCCTATACTTTAACAAATATTATTGTGAGAGAAGGAGTATCATTTAACTTTGAGCTGAACTTATTTGGAGGATATACTTTTAGTCAAGAGGCGATGATAGTCAATGTGATAAGAAGGATGGGAGAATTAGGGTTGGGGAGATGTCCAAGAACTAAGGAGAGAAGGAAATTCTCTGTTCTTAGAATTTTGTCGGTAAATCCATTTACTAAGGAAACTGACATAGTTTTTGAGGAGGGAATTTATAAACCACCAATTGATGGTAGGCCAACAGATATAACAAGAGGGCTCATATCTGATATTGCAGAGGATATTGCATCTACTGAGCCTAGGTTACTGAAGATGGAATTTTTAACCCCAACCATGGTTATTGCTAGAGGAGCTCCTGAAATACCACCTTCACTTAATTCGGTCCTTAAGAACATTACAAGAAAGATACTATTTCTCTCGGAATACTTTTGGAATAGTAGATTCTTTGATGTTAATATTGTGAATGCGATCAAGAGGGTTGAAGAAAACACAAGAATCGAAATCTCCAATATTAAGAGAATGACAATATCCCGTTTTAGCATGAAGAAAGCAAAATTTGTGAAGATACATGACTTCATTAGAGGAACTGTTTTCTATAAGATAGGGAGGGATATTTATCGTGATCTTACAGGTAAAACTCTTTTTGAGTCTTTATTGATGGGTAAGTTTCTACATATTGGCAAATTAGCGACAATGGGTGCTGGTATGTATTATTTTGAGGTGTACAGCTAAATGACGAGAGTTATTGAGATATATCTTCCAGAAATATTTCATTTTCTAAATGTATTTTTTAAGTTAGATAATACACTTCGATTTGAATTTAGAACGAGAAATCAGAACATTTATACATTTTATGCAGAGCTTACAGAAGACAAGCCCTACGTAATGTTTGATTTGCATGAGTTAAGTCAAGACATTGAAACTAATAGAGTTGATTTGGATGATGTAAGAACTTCGCTAATACAAGCGGGCATTTTGGAGCTTAAGAATTCGGAGAAAATTTGTGAATTGATAAATAGAGCATCAAGCTGGCAACCAGTTATATTTTTATTTGACACAAATGATTTTATTCTCAGAGTAGTCTCAAATATCTTTTATCCTCTATCTAAAAAGAAAGAAGGATTAAAGAATATATCCCTCTATGTAAGCCCGTTGATTTTAGATGAACTAATGCATATTATATCTGGCGTTAATAAGCAAGAGATGATAAAAAGTCCAAAATGTTTGAGGGCTATAGTTGGTATTAGAGAGTTTATTTTTCATTATTCAAATAAACTAATAAAATACACATTGAAATCACACACAGGGGGATTATATACAAAAAAATTAGGAGATCAGGCTATAATGGAAGATTATTATAGTTTCTTAGAATCTATAAGAGAGAAAAATTATTCTTTCTTTTTTATAGGGGCTGATGCACGCTTTGTTTCATGGTTTAGATCACTGGGTGTTGAATCTATATACTTGGATCAAGAATTGGAGATTCTTCCTTTTATTAAAAGGCCGATTTATGTACTTCCGCAAGTCGTCTATATCTTTGCAACTAACTTTTTAGAGCTAAAGGTATCATCTATTGAGGCTCCTTTCAAACTAAAATTTAGGATTTATAAGAAATCATATGTTAGCGAGCACCCATGGGTCTCAGTGCAGCTTGACATAAGTCAACAAATGTCTCCGGGCTTATCAGACACTTTATATAATTTAGAGAGGGAATTTGAGTTGCTTAGAAGATTACGTGAGCTGAGAGGAGAGCTTGATGAGTTATATTGAAAAGTATGGTTGGGGCTTCTTGCTCTATCGAAAGAGGGATAGAATTATTTTTAAAACGAAAGATCGCAAGGATGATATCCCGTTAGATAGTGACAATATTTTTGTCATTAAGATATTTGGAGTTGGGCATATAAGTACAAAGGTATTAAGCACGATTTCACAATTTTCGGGTGCATCACTAATATTTAAGAAAAACCCTAAGAGATTAGCAATTCGAATTTCAAGTTACAATACCATGCTACTAAGGTATATGCAAATACGTAGCTATATTACACCAAAAATAAGATTTTCTTTGGCAAAACGGTTTGTATATTCTGCTTTAATGAATAAGAGATCTATGCTTCTTTTTCTGGAGAAAATAACAAGGTTTAACTTTGGTAGTGCCGTAAAGGAATTAGAAAAGATCATTCTTAGGTTAAGCCAAACCGAATTTTCCGATTCCATGTCAATTGAAGAAAACGTCAAATCTTTGATGGGTATTGAGGGAAATGGGGCTCATATATACTTCCAATCGATCTCTGAAATCATCCCTAGCGAATTTGATTTTCGTGGAAGAGTAAAACGCCCACCTACAGATCCTGTAAATGCTGCTCTTAGTTATGGGTATGTCTTTGTTGCTCATAAATTAAAAGAAATGCTACTTGATTTCGGGTTTGATACAAAAATAGGGTTCTTGCATGAATTTGGGCGAGGTAGAGATAGTTTATCATTAGATATTCTTGAGGAATTCAGGCAACCAGTTGTGGATTCTGTAGTTTTCTCAATGATTTTAGATGGGGCTTTAAACCCAAAATATCATTTCCGCAAAGTCGGAACAGCAATACACCTTAACGAAAGAGGAAAAAATAGTGTATTAACAGCCATTAAGTTAGCATTTGGAAAGTATAGAACCCACATTCTTAATGAGATTCAGAAAATCATAAAGTGTTTACTTCATGATTCAAAAGTTGAACCGTTTATTTGGAGGGTTTAAAATGTCCAACAACCCTATTCTTAATTTTAGAAAAATGCCACATGAAGAAAATAGATCAGAATGGTATGGAAAGTTGTTGAAGAGAAAAAAAGAAGTTAATTATAGGGTGTGGATCTCGTTTTTAGGGCACGCTCCAATAGCTACAATAAACTGTATCTGGGCTGCTATAAAGCGTGATTCATTTATTCCTGATAAAGTTATCTTAATAGCTACGCCTTCTGCTGAGAAAGTATTTGAGAAGTATAAAGAAGTATTAAAATGTCTCCTAGAATATTATAACGATAATCTTGATCAAAATAATTATCTTGAGATAATTAGAGTGTCTGAGAGACCAACATTTGGCGAGCTTCAAATGAGAATAAAGGGAGCAATTGATAGATATATGGCTAAAGATGTTAGTATAGCGGTTGATATAACCCCTGGAAGGAAAATAATGACTGTTGCGTCGCTATCAGTTGCTCTTCTAAGAAATGTTGATAGAATATACTACTTATACCTTATTGATGAAAAAGCGTATGGTGAAAAATTATATTCAGAAATACCATGTAGGCACCAAATTCTGTATCAGATCGTGGGTGATGAATTAGCTGGAGGTAAATTTGTAATCGAACTCGGATGCGATAAGGATGTCTATTCAAAACGTTGATTTGCTAATGAAGCTTGTAAGAATATCAAGAACACTGCAAGACGATAAAATTCCGATAAATGAAATACTCCTTCATGTTAAATTAACAAGAGAGAAACTTCTTCAAGCTCTACAGTTATTAGAGATGCAAGGTTTGGTAAGAATTAACATGAGGAGGTCAGAGGTTACCATTACTGACTGCGGTATGCAATTTTATCTCAATAGGGAGCTGAGGAAGAAAAAGTGGATTATAGCAATCCTAAAGCGAAAATCAAAAAATCTTCTTAGCTTTCTCACGAATTCTGGTTTCACAAAAATAATAGAGAATGTTTATGTTGCTCCTTTTAATTATAAGCTTTATAATTCCTTAGCTTCTAAGCATGGATTAATTCCAATAATTGGTATTTCTCCTAGGCTGAATAGGATTGTCCATGAAGTAAAAACTCAAGCAGAAAGAATAAACTCCTTGATTGAGAAAAATAAAAAGTTATTGGAAAAGACCGAGCTTATGCTAAAGTCGGCAAATCCTTACGACAAGTACTCCGCATTCAAGATAATAAATGACTGTATTGTATCCTTGAAACTCACAGCCAAAGTTTTACTTCTATATAATGAGCCTTATAATGAAAAAGCATTTGAGAATACAATAAACTTCGCTCTAGAATATCTATGTTTCTTCTTTCCACATTTAGAAGTGGTGATTAATGAGCTGAAGGAAAGACTCGGCAGTGACTATTCTTTACTAAATGCCTTTAAAATATATTCTGCGGTTAGAAAAATTTTTGATGCCGTTTATTCGGTGGTTGTTGGAAAACATGAAGAAGATTCTCAAGCTGGTTACTGAAGATTTCAAACTCTATCGAAAGAGAAATAGGTTTAAAATTAAACTGCCTGAGGAAAATAAAATAGTTGAAGTCTCTGCAAATGATGTTTATGCGATCATAGCGTTCACAGAAGGTTTTATTTCCTCTTCATCATTGGAGCTTGCAACAAGACATAACATCCCTATAATCTTTGCCTCCATTGAAGACAACCAAGTATCGTTTACCGAGAATCTACTGGAACCCAAGTACTCATCAATAATGAACATGGAGCTTGTTAAAAACTTGGCACTCACAGGAAATATTTTATTGAACTCTATAATTTGTTCATATATTAACAATCTAAATTTGGTATTAAAGAAGCTATTTCCACATGCTCCCCATATGCCAAGCTTCTCAAAACCCTTTGACGACAAAATAATACATAAGATTGATCAAAAGTACGCTGAAGCATTATCTTTTATTCTTAAAGTTCAACAGGAAAACATTGAGAAACTGATATTCACCGCAAGAAAAATATTTTCTCTCGAAATACTCGCATTCTTGCTAAGGGAGGGAATTTCACCCTTAATTCCTATATCATCGTATGACAAATTCTTTAAGTTTCCTCTTCTTAGTACGCTTTCACTTGAGTTTTTCCCAACTTTTTCTGACTATCCATTAATGAAATTTGAGATATTAAGGTCTTCAGACCTCAAGGCCATAGTTCAAATTCTTCATAAATCATTATCCTATGAGATTCAAACTCACGGGAGAAAAACATTGACTATTAGGGAGCTTGTATTTTCACGCGTCCATGGAATGATAACCGCTCTTAGAAACCCATTAATAAAGTATAAATCAATTGAAGAGGAGGTACTGCAGAGATTCCTAGAATCCTTATAGTATATGATATAAAGGATGATAATATCAGAGCTGAGCTGCGTGAGCTATTAAAAGATTATGGTGGGCAAAGGCTACAATACAGTGTCTATGAATTAAGTATGTCCTATGAAGGATTTGAGAAGCTTAAGCCCAGGATTATAGAGCTTTTAAAGAGAGGTAAAGGCACGGTTCATATATTAAAGCCTTGCAAAAGGTGTTATCGCTCTATAATTCATATATCAACAAAATTTAAGCCGTCAGAAGCGACAGAGGTTTTATAACTCTCTTTTAAAGAAGTTTAGGGAATAAAGTATTTAAGTACAAAAGTACCATAAAATAATAGTGATATAAATGGGAATTATCAAAGCGGAAATTGATGACGAAACAAAAAAGAAATTATGGAAGAAGGCTTTTGAAAAGTTCGGATATTCCAGAGGATCGGTATCATTAGCCATAAAAGAAGCTATCAATAAATGGTTAGAAGAAAAAGAGAGTGGTGCGGAGGATATTGAGAAAGAACGAATTTTAAATAATTTAGCCTATCTTAAGATGAAAGATAAGTTAGTTGAAGAATACGAAGGGAAATATGTTTTAATCGCTAATGGTAAATTTATTGCGGCCGCAGACACATTTGATGATATAGTTAGGATAGCTAATGAGAAGGCCGGTACTGCAAGACATAGACTTATTTTTAAAGTTGAGAGAAAAATGCTTGGTAGGAAGGGACGACTAGGATGGCGGATAAAAGTAAAAGGTCGTGCTGGGACTACTTAGATATAGGAGCTAGGAGTGAAGTCCCTGTTATACAAGTATGGATAGTTATAGGGAATAAGAGTGAGAAGTATACTTTTATAATAGACACTGGGTATGATGGTTATCTTCTGGTACCATATGCTATTTATAAACATCTGGAATTGGAAAAATATGAAATTCCTAAAAACCTGTGGAGTGTAGGTGAGACCATTTCGGGTGAAATAATCCCCTTAATAACCGCCACTTGTAAAATTAAAGTAATGGATCTTACTTTCGAGTGCCCGATAGAAACTTTTGAGGGCAGCGATGAGTTTTTAGCTGGTCTCTCTTTTCTTAATAAGTTCATTACAATACTTGATGGGAAAAATAAGAAATGCTGTATCGAGAAGGTGTGAACAACTAAAGACAGACATAATCATGTATAAATAGGGTTTAAGCCATTTTGTAAAGAAGCTATGTATCAGAAACGAAGAGATACAGAATTAGAGAAATTTGACCTTGATAAAATTGGTAGTAAGGAAAGGAGAGAGTAATATAGAGAAGAAATGGATTTTATAATAACGGCACTAAGCGTCACTTTATAAATCGACCATCATCTCTTGCATCTCGAAGCTTTCTGACTCTCTTTTCAAGCCATCCTATTCTTACCATTTCCCTCATGTCAAATTCTGGAACGTAAGGTTTAATATCCAAGAGAAGTGTACTATCAACTATATCTACATCCTGAATGTATAATAGGTTTTTCTCAACCTTTACAGGGCGAACCACCGAAATACCGATTGGATTTGGTCGGCTTGGTGCACGAGTAGCAAATACTCCACGAAGTTCATTATCCATGTATGGTATAACTTTTAGTTTCCTCTTTTTGACTAAATGGAAATGATAGATTAAAATGATATGTGAAAATCCTTCAAGATCTTTTAATCCCTCTACGTATTCAGGGAATATTTCAACAATCCCCTCAACATTTTGGGCGCTTGTTGGTTGTATAGGCGTGTCGTAAGGTTCTTTGAATGGTGAATGTATAATTCCTATCGGCTTATATTTTATTTCCCTCATCAAACTCCTCTCTTTGTGTTATGTATTTACACATACCATCTACACCTCTATTTTAAAAATAGGGCGACTTAAATTTTACTTTCTGAAATATTTAACGGAAATAAAGTTTCGCCAGTAAGCTTTCCTCACTTAAAAATAAAGAAGGCATTTAGATTAAAATCAAAGACTTGAGGAGAACGCTTATGGCGATGGCAGAGTAGATGTTAAAAGAACTATGATTAATAAAGTAAGAAAAATTGAAGAAAAAGCATCTAGCTAATCTCCCCATAACACTTTTGGATGTATTTTCCGAGAGCATGATATAACATGTAATCATTTTTAGCTTTGTTTTTCCAAGTAAAAGGCATAATTTGGTGATTGCGGAGCAGAAAATTTTTATATTTGCATATTATACAAAAAAGATATATTTCATGATCATAAAATATTTTTCCTATATACAA
>JAGGXT010000162.1 GCA_021162905.1 Candidatus Odinarchaeota archaeon
ATTTATCAATTAACGTATCTATCGTAAGAATTTTAAATTTATTTGTCGTTTTTTAAAGTGATTTTTTACTAAAAAAGTAGGTGTGCATTGTGCGAGGATACGAAATTAGCAGTAAACACGGCACTTTAATAAATGTTGATGATGTCTCAGACGCTACCTTTTGCTTATACATAGTGTTGTTAAAAAATATAGACAAAATAAAACCATCGTTATCCAGCAGCGCTACTTTACGTCAGTATGTGTATCATAAAGTTCATTATATTGTTCATAGATTTGGAACACAATCTGCTTATAAGATTTTGCGTGAAGTCGAAAATAGTTCAAATCCAGATGTTAGAGCATTACTAAAGGCAATTAAATCCATTATAGAAAAACACAAAATTATATCTCCTAAGAAAAATGTAGTGGAGAATGTGGAAATAAAGTCGCCCGCTCTTGGTATTTTTGGTATTATTCCTCTCATTCGAGATGGAATTCCTATTATTGAAAAGTTTGAATTTGAAGCACCAAATACACCATCTTTTGAAGACAAAATTAAAGCCACTGGTTATGTTTTACTGTTAGAATATCAAAATAAAAGTCCATTAGAATATGCAGAAATAGAATACCCTATTGCTGGAAAAACTTTTAGTATCCTAATCGACGATAGACTACGAAGGATTTTCTTGAATAAGCGAGAGGAGATAGAAAATATAATCAGAGCTGGTGAAATAAGGCGTAGGGTAATCATAGTTGAGGATAAGTGTAAAGTTTGCCCATATTATCGACATTGTAAATATCGAATAAAAGCCAAACGTATTATTCGTTAATAAATCATTCCCTTTTTATTTTTGCAACTAAACTTATTTCTACTGGAGCATTAAGAGGCAGACTTGCCATCCCGACAGCTATACGTGTGTGTTTTCCTTTTTCGCCAAATATTTTTAAAAATAAATCGGACGCACCATTAATAACTTTTGAATGCTCCGTAAACTCAGGAACGGATGCCACATACCCCTCAACTTTTATTATTTGTTCAATTTTATCTAAAGTACCTAGCTTAGCTTTAAGTTGAGCAAGTATATTTATAGCACAAATTTCTGCTGCTTTGTAACCATCCTCGACTGATAACTCTTTTCCTAATTTTCCCTTAAAGATTAGTTTTCCATTTTTAATCGGAAGCTGGCCTGATACATAGATAAAATTATCAATCGTTAGTGCTGGTACATATGATGCAACTGGTTTCGAAGGGACAGGCAATTCTATTCCTAATTTCTTAAGTTTTTCATCAAAAGACATGGTATGCCCCTCATACTTCTAATATTTAAATAATGATGTAATGTGGAGATATAAATAGAATAAGAATTTTTGCTAAAAGGTAGTTCGAAGATTATACTCTGTCATTAATCTTACTACTTGATCTCTATAAATGAATGTTTTCCTAAGTAGAATTAATCTTCTCTCAAGTGCTCTTCTGAAATCTGAAAATCTTTGAGCATATGCTTTCATGAGAGGTGAGGCTAAAAGTATTCTTAATGCTTCTCCTGGATATGTGTCTAGCAATCTCAACATTAGAACACAATAATTCTTATTCGGTTTTTCCATGAGATACTCAGTCAGTATACTACTAAATATTATAGATCGGGCTAGAGATGCTGCTAAGAGCACATCTTTCTTTTTCATGCATTCCTTAATTATTTTCTCGCAGTATTTCAAAACATCTTTTATTGGCACGTCTCTTACTTCATAAGTACTTATAGAATCTACAAGCATTTTAAGATATTGAATGTGCCTTGTCAAATCAGGCTGGGCTTTAAATCTTTTTTGAGCAACGTTTTTGAAATAGTTCCACACCACGGCTCCATGTCTTATCTGTAATGCAAGGAATCTCAATAGTGCATCGTACGCTGTTACTCCTAGAGATTTATCATAAGATTCGATTTTATTTGCAACATAAATAAGAACATCAACTACATTTTTAATAGATGAAAATGATTCCTCTTCGAGGATGTCCTCGATACGTGGGATAATCGCTGTTATTTGGACCATGGCTTCTCCATATTTTCTTCTGGACTCCAAACTAGAGCTTTCAATAAGAGATTTTAAGTAATTAATCTTTCGAGCTACATATTCTCTTAAATATTCCTTAGTTGTTAGTGTTCTTTCTATGATTACCTTTAAGGTCTCTATATTCTCTGGCGTAAAACTAAGTGGTGCTGATAAAACCAATTCACGTATCTGATCTGAATAGTATTTTTCCTTATCTTTGATCTCTAAATCGTGATAAGCCTCATATAGATCATTATACAGAATAATTTTATCCTCTACACTTAAAGGTTCGGAGGATAATCGTTTTTCAATCTCCTTTTCAAGCTCAGACAAAAGGAGTAAGAATAAATCACGGTACTTTTCAATATTATCTGCAGCGTAATTCCTTGGAAGCTTATATACTAGATGAAGCTCCTTTGTTGGAAGGAATTTGAAAGAATAATTAACAACTTCTAAGGCGAGATCATTAAGGTTATTCGCAGATAAGAAAATTATTACATTGGCAAAGAGTTCTGCTCCTGCATGAATATCTGTTCTTTTAATGAGATTGACAGTTCTTTCTAAGAATTTTCTGAAATCATCTTTAGACTTTGTTAATATATACCAATCAACAATTTTAACATACAGTTCATTATCTAAAACTCCACTTCTTAGCATCACGGTTTCTGTGATATCTAAAAGTTTTACACCGATATCCTTAAGGTTAAATTTTTTAAGATAGTCAAAAATTTTAGTAAGGCTCTCATAAACGAGCCGAATCGGTTTTATTCTAATTAGTTCATCAGCTGATATGCGATTAATCAAATCTTCTGTTATCTCAGCTACATCCTCGTACGTAGTTAGATAACTTAACCCATCAACATAGAAGGACAGTCCCAAGAGATAATCTCTATTACGAGTTATATACTCAGATCCTATTTGGGCAAAGCTCTTACCCACTACCGTAAAAACTGAGTTTCTCAAATCGTCGCTGGCTCTTTCTCTTTCAAAAATCTCATTCATTAGAGAGACTACATTTCGCATTACATGCTCAAATGCTGCTGCAACTTGAGGATTCCGAATGTTACTAATTATCTTATTTATAAGAAGTGCTTTAAAACTGTCAGTTAATGCGCCGACAAGACTTCTTCTTACGAAATATGTTATATAAATACTCCATAGTTCATTCAAAACATTTTCATATGTCTTATCACGCCTAATAAGGTTAAGTAAATACTCATTGAGATAGCCAAAAGTGTGAGATGCAACAACTATGCTTAGCTTTTCTTCTAAATACGTTAACATGAGCTCAAATGTACTTATAATAAGGTAAGTATTATCACGAACTCTATCCATGAAAGATGTTATAAAAATGGCCTTTATTTCATCCATTGTTATCGTTTTTATTCCTGTCTCAAGGATGTCCATTGCGACATCGGCAAACTCAGGGATAGGGCGTAATATTTCCAGTGTGTGAAGTAATGTATTCTTTTTTAAATTATCATCTTCGATATATTCTAATAGATGCCTAAGACCATCTATTGTTGATTTTGCATAGTCGATTCCTAAATCTTTATCTAATTCTAGAACTTTATAGTATAGATCTATTGCCAGATCATATTTTGAATCTGATAAGGCCTTACCTACCTCATCTAAGTATTTCACGCGCATTACATATTTTTGTAATAGTGAGAAATCGTACTCTATTTTACCAGCAACATCAAGAACCTCTTCAAGTTTTTTAGCACGGGCAAAGAGCGTAGACGGTAACTTTGGAAACATCTCAGTTACAAAGCTAGTTATAGGAGATATTTTTTCTTCTGGTATCTCCGTAAAATCGGAAAAGACTATTGAGTGGGCATTCTCTATTAACTTGTCAAAATCATTAAAGTTTAGAGGTTCAAATGAAATTAATACTCTCAGCAAGCCATTTCCTTCAATAGGCAATCCTAATATGAAAGAATAATCTTTTCTAAGTTGCCTTGGCATCAGATAGACTATACCACGTATTAAATGATGAATTAATTGAGATTTTGGCGTTGCCAGCAAGAAGTTTGATTTTCTAAATAGTACATCAATTATAACTTTTAATACCTTAATATAGTCTACATCAGGTGGGACTAACGACTGTATTGCATTTAGAAAAGCTCGTGGCATATCCCCCATAGAATCTGGTACGTTGAAGGATTGTGCATCACTTATAATATTACTTATATCAAGTGGGCTTTCTCCCTTTTTAGTATCAAAAGTGAAAAGTTTCTGTAAGAAATAAGGGTCATAGTGAATTAACGCAAATGCAGCCTCATCAATTATTATTACTTGGAAGTCTCTTAAATTATCTTTTGCTTCTTTTATTTTAGCAATATAGTAAATATTTGTATCATTAAATATCGTCTTATAGACGATAAAAGATTCTGACGTATCTTTTGAAGATTTTTTTTGAAATGGAAATAAAATAGTTTCCCTTATCTGATTTAATTGCTCTTCGCTGACTCCTGAATTTGAAATAAAATTCACGTTAACATTATCATCTGAGTACTCTATTGAGCCTATAACACAATTTACATGAATTGGCAAGGATTAACCCCCATGCTCTAGAAAACAGAATCACCTTAGAATATATTGTTTAATAAGTATTTATATACTTTTATGTAATATTATGAATCTCTCATACATTAGTAAGCATGCTCATGTAAAGAGTAAAATGCGACAGTACTCTTGCTATATATTAATTAGTTTTAATATATGTTCCACTATCTCTAAAAACATTTTCTTATCTATCTTACCATGTGAGGTCGGAGTTTCAAATATTCTCTCAGGAATTCTTAATTTATGAGGATCAAAACCTTCCCGAATCTTAAATTTGTATTTCTCTCTATGTATTTTTCTGCCAATTTCTTTAAGATCCTCTTCAGTTAAATTGTACCCAAAAGTCTTTAATGTTTTAGCAGTAATTTCAGGTGTGTATATTCCCCTAGCAAAAAAGCAAACCACAAGACTGGAAAGAATCTGCCTCCATTCTTCTTCAGAGAGAAGTCGTTTAGCTATCTCTTCTGGGGGTAGTTGTTCTCCAGTTTTAAGCAACTTTTGGTCAAGACTATATCCTCCCATATCAAGGTGACTGTGTCTGGAACCTAATAAATGCCCTATATGTGCAGCTGGGCCTGTGTGGTATCCAGGCATTTCATTTCCTCCAAAAGAGAGTGCAAAGTCCAAACCGCCATATTTCTTAGCTGCTGCTTCAGAACCTAATGCCAACGTTTTATAAAATTCATTGGGTTGTCTTATAAGATATTTAATTGCTTTTATATATGTCTTATAGTCACCCCAAGTTAATTTTAAGCCCATTGTTTCATTCTCAGAAATTAGACCTTTATGATACGCTTCTGTGGCCCATGCTAATACAACTCCTGTGCTCATAGCGTCAAGCCCCTCAGTTTCTATTTCATCGATCAGCTTGAGTAATCCTTGAGAGTTTGAAATGCCAAGCATTGAACCAAGAGAATATATTAATTCATAATCGTAAGAAATCATTTTAGTCTTATAGAAATATGGTTCATCCTCATACGGTTCTCTTAAGGCAGCAAGGTGAATGCATCCAACTGGGCAATGAGCACAAGCAACTCTTCGCCCTAGAAAATGCTCGGCTAAGTATTCTCCAGATATAGTCTCTGCGCCTTCAAAATATGAAGAAGTTAAATTTCGTGTAGGCAATGCTTTTATTTCATTAAGAGGTATCACATTTGCTGGTGTGCCTAAGTCGTGATATTTTTTCATAACTGGAGATTTAACAGCTGCATTATAAATTTCTGCATAGAGTTCTCTATACTCCTTTGGGTTTGCTATATTTATATTACGTTTTCCAGTAATAATTATTGCTTTAATCTTTTTACTCCCAAGAACAGCGCCCAATCCCAATCTACCAAAATGTCTATATGTTTCCGTGACTACAGATGCATATCTTATTAATTTCTCCCCAGCTCGTCCTATTCTCATAATAGTTCTAAACCCGGGAATTCCAAATTTCTCTCTAACAATTCTTCCAACAGTATATGTGCTATGCATACCCCAAAGAGCTGATGCATCATGAAATTCAACTTTATCTCTTCTAATATCCAGAATTATTGGTATTTCACTAGCACCTTTTATAACAATAGCGCCATAACCAGCCATCCTTATTGCCATAGCACTCCTGCCACCAGCATGACTTTCCCCTAAGTTCCCAGTAAGTGGTGATTTAAATAGAGCGACGGTTTTTGATGCAAGAGGATAAACAACAGTTAATGGTCCTATCGCAAAAACAATAACATTCTCTGGCCCAAGTGGATCGGCGTTCTTTGGACATTCCTCAGTCAATAATCGGATAGCTACGCCTGTGCCCCCTATATATTCCTCAAATAATTCTGGTTTACTTTCTACCCAATATTTGAACTTATTTAGATCTATATAGAGTACTCGAAATAACAAGTTATCAGTAATTGTCATGTAATTTCAACCTCCTCCAAAGCAAGAACACCATGTGGACAAAAATCAACACAATATCCACAATGAATACAAATTACTGGCTTATTTAATTCATCATCCCAGAATACTGCACCAATCGGACAAGCGTCAACACAGAGCCCACATCCTATACATTTATTTTGGTTAAGAATTACTCCCCCGCCTTGTCTCTTCACAAGAGCATTAGTTGGACAAACTTTTGCACATGGTGGATCTGGGCAAGCTCTACAAACCACAACAACGAACCCTCTTTCTATTCCTCCGGCTGATTTTATTTCTATAGCTGATTTAGTAAGTCCCGGAATGGAATAGCGTCTTGTGCAAGCAAAAACACAGCTTAAGCATCCAACACATTTATCAACATCTATGACAGCTAAACGTTTTGATTTTTTCATATTCCTCACTCACATGAATATTTTTTGGAATCCACAGTAAGAAATATAGAAACTAAGTAACTTATAATAATATTGTTATTTTCAAGTCATCATCTAGCTCTTATTATCATGTATCATTAAACCACCATGTCCCATTTCCGCTACTTCTTTTCTTGTTATTCTATCCTTTGCTATAAATCTAGGAAGGAATATATCTAATGTTGTTTTTTTATAAAAAATCGGAGATGCCGTAGTCCCATAAATAGGAATCTCATTATTATAATATGCCAGCATTATTGATGAGCCAGGAAAAACAGGGGCTCCATAAAATACTACTTTTGCGCCGGTATCCCTTATTGCTGAGGGGGTTACATCATCTGGGTCTACACTCATGCCACCACTTATAATTACTAGCTCACAGCCTTTAGATATAAATTCAAGAATTTTTTTACAAATGGCCTTTCTATTATCTGGTAAAATAGTCCTAAGATATAAATCGAGACCATAAGTTTTTAATTTTTCACGAAGTACGTCAGTAAAAGCATCCTTAACTAGTCCCTCGTATATTTCATTACCTGTGACTATAAGGCCCACTTTAATTTTTTTAAATTCCTTAATCGTCAATATCGGATAGTTATCATTAGCGATTTTTAGTGCCCTCTCTAGTATTTGTTTTTTTATAAAAAGCGGTCCTAGGCCGACAATTGCTACTTGACCATTTTCAAAGATAGGTGAGTTATTAAGTTTAGTGCTGAACTTAACACCCGCTAACATATTTATTTTATTTAAAGCCTTCACATTCACCTTAAGAATCCCTGATTTCCTAGCAAAAATCGTTATTTTTCCTTCAGAAGGGCCAGATAAATAAAAATTATTATCAACTACAGCATTTGCGAGGCTTTTTGAAAAATCATCTTCATGAACATAGTCTTTAAACTTAGAGAAGTCTTTTATCACATAAATGTATCTTCTTCCAACTTTTTTTAGGAGGGGGATGTCCTCCTGTCTTATAATATGCCCCCTTTTAAAAAGCACCGCCTTTGTCTTTTTTGGTTCAATAATTGTAATATCATGGATTAGTTGCATTCCAACAGACTCTTCAACTTTTACTTTACTTATTTTAGGCATTTGGATCACCTTTGGTGTAAAAATAAAATAAGCCATTAATTTTTGTTTTTATCTTTAAATTCTTTTAGAAACTTTATATTTTTACATATAATTTTTAATTCAGAGATTAACATAAAAT
>JAGGXT010000306.1 GCA_021162905.1 Candidatus Odinarchaeota archaeon
ATCAGAGGTTTTGTTTGATTAGTTGTTTGTTTTCGCGTAAAAACAGGCTCTTGTAACAAAAAATATAAGATAACTTGTTTTATTATTTAAAAAAGAAATACTTAGTGACTTCAAATGTTTTATATGAAATGCTACAACTGTGAGTATGAGATTCCTGAAATTAATTACGAAAATTTCATTTGTCCGAAATGTGGAAAATTGATGTTTTATTCTTTAGAAAAGAAAGATTTAGCTTATTTAAGGGAAAAAATGTTAAATTTGATTTCAAGTCGGAAAATTTCGTCTATATGGTCATTTAGGGATTTTTTCCCAGTTAAACGCGTTAGCAGTATTAGCTTAGGAGAAGGGAATACACCTTTTATTCACGCAAATAATTTAAAAAAGCAATTAAATGTTACTCACCTATTTCTAAAGGATGAAACAAAAAATCCAACAAATAGTTTTCGTGACAGAGCCGCCTCATTAATTGTCTCCGTTGCGAAGAAATTAAAATATTCTAAAATTGTTTGCTCAACAAACGGTAATATGGGAGCCTCTATTGCTGCTTATGCTTCAAAAGCTAGACTTGAAAGCATTATAGTGGTTCCTAGAAATGTTGATTATGGGAAACTAGCTCAGATTATTGCATTTGGAGGGAATGTAATAACTCATGGTGATTCCGTTGATGACACTTTTGATTTTGCTAAAAAAATAGCAATTGAAAGAAAAGCTTATAATGCAACTCCAGAATTCAACGCACTCGCAATAGAGGGACAAAAAACAATATCTTATGAGATATACATGCAATTGGGTTCGATTCCAGATATAATGATAGTACCTACAGGAAGTGGGAGCTCTCTAGTATCACTTTGGAAGGGTTTCCGAGAGTTAAAGATTTTAGGAATCATTGATAATATGCCTAAGTTTGTGATAGCCCAACCTAGTAAATGTTCTCCTATAGTCTCTAAATTCCATAGCGGTGAAACTACGGAAAGTTTGGGTCCTACTTCTGCATTAGGTTTGTACGTCAAAAAGCCTTTATTTATTGACTTAGTAATTAAGATACTAAGAGAAACAAAAGGATTGGCCGTTTCTGTTGAAGAAAAAAACATTTTTGAAGCTGAAAAAATGTTAGCAAAACATGAAGCCATTTTTGCAGAGCCAGCAAGTGCTGTTGGCATAGCCTCAATAAAGCTTTTAAAAGAGATAGGTATTATAGAGGGTGATGAAAAAATAGTTGCTTTAGTAACTGGAAGCGGGCTTAAAGCTTCTTATATTTTAGATGCCTTTGTTAGTAAGCGGAGTCAAAAAACTATTTATCCTAAAGTTTCTACTAAAATAGAGATTCTTAGATTTTTAACATTTGGTCCCTCATATGGTTATGAGATTTGGAAGAAAGTAAAGCCTGATTTAAAGTTTCAAGCTATTTACCAGCATCTGCAAGAACTTAGAGAGAAAGGGTTAGTCGATGAGACTACAAAAGATAGAAGAAAATATTACAAAATTACAGAAAAAGGAAAGAGGCTTCTTGAGGCATTCGAAGAAATCACTCTTCTCCTATAACCTCAAATGATATTCCCATGCTGGTAATTGCAAATTTTACTATTTTTATCACTGGTATGCTGATAATTATTCCGCCTACCATTTGCATTATGTTAAAGGGCAATTCAAATATAGCGGGATAGCCTAAGTAGAACTGCTCATATATAAAGTAACCTGAAATCATTACCATGCCACCAAGTACCATTGAAATTACTAATGATAGCTCTTCCCTTTCTATTTTCATGAACGAGAATATTACAAGAGTAATTATCAACAATCCGTATATTATCCATATCCATAGTGGTAAAATAGTCCAATACCATACCGAAATTACCATCCCGCTAAGCAAGACAGCGCCAGCCCCAGATGCTATTTGCTGTTGAGTTACATTAATTGTTCTTAGTTTTCTCACTAAATATCCTACAATCAGTCCTTCAGTTCCTTTTATTATTAGGGTTGCAGGAGCATAGATGATATAACCAGAAATAATATCTGCTATCATCGATCCAACTCCACCAGCAAATGCACCAACAATTGGACCAAAGAGAGCAGCAGCTATATAGATACCTACTTCTCCAAAGTTAAAGTATCCATGAGTTTCTGGTATTGGAAATATAAACATATATGTTAATACTGTTACGAATGGGGTCATAACGGCTAGAAATGCAACCTCTAGAGTCTTATTTTTGGGTACAAACATAAAAGTCACCTCTTTCTTATATTCAAGTTAAAACTTGAATATAAGAAATAAAAATTTTTCTATTACATTTTTTGGTAATTTTGCACACACAATTAGATAATTGCACGTTAAACTCCGATTCTTTCAAAAATTTTAAATTATAAAAAAACTACCTTTTTTGGGTGAACCTTAGTGAATTATGATGTTGTTATCATTGGAGCTGGACCTGCGGGTATATTCTCAGCCTTAGAACTTGTAAATTCTGGACTGAAAATAGCAATTTTTGAAAAAGGAAACCCTCTCGATCAAAGATACTGTCAAGTTCTTCAGGGAAAACCATGCATTCGTTGTGTTCCATGTCATCTTTTATGTGGATGGGGAGGAGCTGGAGCTTTTAGTGATGGTAAACTTACATTGAGTAAGGAAGTAGGTGGATGGTTAAGCGAATATGTTGATGATAAAGTTTTGGATGATTTAATTAATTACGTTAACCTAATGTTTTCAAGATTTGGGAAAATAAAGCCACCTAATCCAATAGATATGGATGAAGTGGAAAAAATAAGAAAAAAGGCGATTTTAGCCGACTTAAGATTGATACCATATACTGTAAACCATTTAGGTACCGAAGTAGCTCAAAGAGCACTAAGAAATATGTATGATCATATAAGCAAAAGTATTGATATTTTCTTTAGAAAACCAGTTAAACGTATTTTAACAGAAGACAAAAAAGTCATCGGCATAGAACTAAAAAATGGTGAAAAAGTATACGCAAAGTATGTAATTGTTGCTCCTGGCCGTGAAGGGGCTGATTGGTTTAAAGAGGAAGCGAAACGATTAGGTATTAAATTAAAATTGAGCCTAGTTGATATAGGAGTTAGAGTTGAAGTCCCAGCAGAGGTTATGGAACCTCTGACTAACGTCTTATATGAACCAAAGTTTGAGTACTTTACAAAAAGATTTGATGATAGAGTTAGAACATTTTGTGTGAACCCATATGGTTTTGTTACATTAGAGGTATATAGTGATACTGTTTTAGTTAATGGTCAAAGTTATAGGGATAAAAGGAGCAACAATACAAATTTTGCAATACTGGTAAGTAGTAGTTTTACAGAGCCCTTTAAATCACCAATAGAATATGCAAAACATGTTGCAAGGCTTGCAAATATGTTATCAGGTGGTTCTGTCATAGTTCAAAGGCTTGGAGATTTAATCATGGGTAGACGAAGCACACCAGAAAGGATAAAAAAATCTATTGTAGAACCTACTTTAAAACTTGCTGTACCAGGTGATCTTAGCTTCGTTATTCCATACAGACATCTTTCTGATATTATAGAGATGTTAAAGGCAATAGACAAGGTTGCACCAGGTGTATATAGTGAACATACTTTATTATATGGCGTTGAAGCAAAATTTTATACAGCACGCATTGATGTAAAAAGCAATATGGAGAGTCCATACATTAAGAAACTATACACTATTGGAGATGGTGCTGGTATAACAAGAGGCCTTATGCAAGCAAGCATTTCAGGCGTCATTGCAGCGAGAGATATATTACTAAAGGAGAAAATTAAAGTTAGTAGAGAAATTGAAATTTCTAAGAATGTATAACATTCAATTTAAGTTAGAGTCTACTGATAAAAATATCTTTTAATTATTTCAAACACAAATAGCTTTAACATTATAGAGTGTATTCTTCTCTGCGAGCCATTCTTGGAAACGGAATTGTCTCACGAATGTGATCCAATTTTAAAAGCCAACGCAAATATCTTTCGATACCTAATCCAAACCCAGAATGGTAAACCGAACCGTATCTTCGTAGGTCAAGATACCACCAATATGATTCGGGATCAAATCCTTCTTTTCTAATTCTTTCAACTAATCTGTCTATATCAACTTCTCTCTGACCACCAGTTGTAATTTCGCCATATCCATCTGGAGCTAAGAGATCTGCAGTTAGTCCAATCTTTGGATTTTTAGGATCTGCTTGAACGTAAAATGCCTTAATCTCAAGAGGATATCCATAGACAAAGAGAGGAACTTTAGAGTTCTGGGTTAAAGCTCTTTCTTCATCGGCACCTAAATCTTCGCCCCATGTTATATCGAATCCCATATCCTGGAGAATCTCGATTGCCTTATCATATGACATTCGTTTAAATGGTGGTCTGACTTTCTTTAAGTCGTCGATATTTACACCAAGAAATTCTAATAAGTCTGCACCCCGTTCGATCGTTTTTTGTGTCATATAGGTTATAAGATTTTCTTCAAGCTCCATCAATTGATTCATATCCATCCAGGCAGCCTCTGCTTCTAGATGCCAATATTCAGTTAAATGTCTCGGTGTTCTGGACTTTTCAGCTCTAAATGAAGGAGTTAAGCTCCAAACCTTTTCTAATGAGAATATCATAACTTCAAGATAGAGTTGGGCGCTCTGAGATAAGTAAGCTTCAGAACCAAAGTAATCAACCTTAAATAATGTTGCACCGCCTTCCACAGCAGTAAATGTTAAGATTGGGGGGGATATCTCATACCAACCATTCTTAATGAAAAATTCACGAGCAGCTTCCATTACAATAGCTCTTATTTTCATTATGGCTTGGTATCTTGGCGATCTCATAGTTAAATGGCGATATCTCATAAGTACATCTGGAGAATGTTCTTTCTTACCAAGAGGGTAAGGTGACTCGGCTATTTGGTATACCTTTATGGCAGAAACATGAAGTTCCCTACCACCTGGTGCTCTAGGTTGATCTACCATGGAACCATTTACTTCAATACAAGATTCTTGAGTCAAATTGGTAGCTATATTCCAAACATCAGGTGAGACTTTATTCTTATTAATTACACACTGAAGTATACCCTTCTCGGTTCTTAAATCGATGAATATTATACTTTTATGCTCCCTCTTTTTATAAACCCATCCTCTTATCACTGTCATTTCGCTATGAGACATGAGATCACTCCCTTGGTTATTGATTCATTAGATGTAATAAGATAAGAATTTTTTATTGATTCACTATTCCTTTGACTCTTATTAACTTATTCCTAATCTTTTTGAAAATCTGACACTGAAGATTTTAAAATGTGTGAGTTATTAATTAAATAAAAACATTTAAAATGGTGCTTTTCTATGATAGAAGATTTTAAGATATTTGATACTGTTGACGAAGTACTTGGAGACCCCATTTTACATAAAATTATAGCCTATTTATCAGTATATGGAGATACCGATATTGAAACTTTAAAATCAAAATTAGGGATCAACTTAGAGATTTTAGTAAGGATTATCGCATATCTAATGGACTTTGGAATAGTTGAAAGAACAAAAGATAATAAATTTGCTATCTCTAAAAATAATATAGGCACGGCCGCAAAGACACTTTACACGTCAATCATTAATAGTTTTCTAAGTATAAAGATGAATGAACTAATTGATGAGTTGAAAAATGTTAAGTCATACTCTCAACTTGATTTTGCTTTAAAAAAGCTAAATAGGTTGCTTAAATTTTATGGACCTATTATTGAGAAAAAGTACAACACAGAGCTATCTGCAATAAATCTTAAGATTAATGACCTTAGAAAGAGATTAAAAGGATAGGAATCAGGACACCATCGCTTCATCATAGTTCAGTATTGGAGCTTTCATCATCTTCAATAAAAATAAGACTTTTCTGGGTTTATTATTTTTTACTTTTCATCGAAATTCTGAACAATGCCAAAGTTATTTTTCTTTTTAAAAATAATAATTTTCCTATTAATCAAGGAGACTAAAAATTTACTTATTAACTCAAGAACATCAGAATTAGAAATTATACCTTCAAAGTCTTTTTCAAAACCGTTTCTTTGATGCCACTCTGTAATTTGGTTTAGCTCTCTCTTATTTTCAGCGACATATAATTTTGTAAGACTGTATGTAGTTGGCCCGTCATCGTTTTCAACATCTATTAAGACATTTTTGAATACTTTCATTATACACACCTTTGCTTATTGGTAATATTTAGGATATTGTTCTCTTTAAAAAAGTTGCGATTCAGAGGCATCCATATGCAAATTATAAAAATAGTCATGATAAAAGTTAACATTTAGTTTTACTTTCACACTATTGGTG
>JAGGXT010000353.1 GCA_021162905.1 Candidatus Odinarchaeota archaeon
ATTTTACTTGCACTATTATCGATAGTTTTCGTATATTTTAACTTGCCATTTAAATATAGTGTTTTACAACCAAATATTAGTGATGTGAGATTTTCGACAGCTGATGACTTTTATAGATATGTTAACATATTCATGAGGCTCAAAGAGTATTCAATAAACCTAATAATGGCTACTTATCTCTCTACAGTTTTTCAAATTCTTCCAGTAGTAGCAATAGCAATAGTGACTTTTATTTTTGGATCAGATTACACGAATAATTATCTCAAAACAATGTTATCCTATCCAGTAAGTAGAACTGAATACTATATTTCTCGATTTCTACAAACATGGAGTATAGTTAATCTTTTCACACTTATAGGAATAACTTTTGTTGCATTATCTCAATCACTAACAAATCCTATACCAATAATTAATTTTCTTACTATAGTTTTATTATCTTGGGTCATCTTGATGCTGTTGAGTTTATATGTCATGTCTATTGCTATGTTCTTTACGGTTATTTTACGTCGTGGAATATTTTCATTTATTGCTACAGTGTTATTTTTCTCAGTAATAGAATCATATTATTTACAGCTATCACATCCAGAGATAAAAATACTAAGTGGTGGACTTCTTGCATATAATTTAACAAGAGTTTTGTTATTAGACACAATCCCAATAGATCTTTCAAAAAACGTGGACATGACACCTACGCTAACTTTATATTATACGATGTTTTTTGAAGAATGGAGTTTTATAAGTCAGATGCTAATAACACAAATAATAATTTCAATATGTGTTCTCATAATCGCATTAATTATATTCAGAAATCAAGACATATCCTAAGTAATGCTTACTTTATTTTATAACATTTAGTCAAAGAAGAAAAAGAAAAAAGAAAGGTAGCTCTTGATTTCTTATTTTATTTACCTAACGACCTCTTAAGAAAATTCTCAAAATTAAGATATGCGATTTTTTCAATTTCGGTCTTACTATATCTTTCACTTAAGAGAGATATTACTGCTCCAACATCATCAACTTCGCCAGATTTGAAATATATTGAGTCCTCTGGCATAATTCCGTATAAGTCACTTCCTATAGCTACATGGTCAATTCCATAATTTTCAATGATGTAATCCATGTGTTTAAGGAAACAATCTAGTGGCTTACAATCATTAACTTTTAGCATACCTTTATGAAAGATTATACCGATTACCCCTTTTCGGTCCACAACGCCTTCAATTACTTTTTCATCAGCATTTCTACTTATATTGGTTAATGGCCTTAATCCAGTATGACTGATAAAAACATTTCTATCTGCAATTTCGAGGACATCTAAAGCCGTTTTTGTACTAAGATGAGCCAAATCTATAAGAATACTATGTTCTAGTGCAAAATTGATTATTTCCTCACCTCTGCTAGTTAGGCCTATATCTTTTTTATCTTTACAACCACTGCCAAATGAATTTCCGAGATTCCATGTCAGCGAGAAGGAACGCATACCCAAATTATAAAGTGCTTCAAAGTCACTTAGTGTTTCTATACCATAAATACCTTCAATATGATAAAGAAACCCAGCCTTGTTATTATTTTTAGCATCAAGATAATCGTCAAATGTGAGTACCTTTTTCAAAAAGTCTTTATTTCTTTGCACTAAGTGGTCGTAGTAAATTATTTGCGTTATAGCTTCTCGGAAGGGATCTAGTAATTCAACCTCATGAAATAATGGATCACAAGGCTTTGGTGTAAATACAGCAACAAGCACTGTATAAAAATTTGATGAGTACAGCTTCATTAAATCCTGCTCTGGTAATTTTTTATATGATCCCAGAAAACTTGGCAACCGAAGTCTATGTGAGAGATCATGGTGAAGATCAGCTATTTTTACACCCATTATAATCACCATTAGAATGAATAAAATGTATGATAGAATATAAAATTTCTATGGTATTTATATTATTGTGCCTCTTTAAATGACGTTTCTAATTTTGTGAATAGAGCTATAACGTTTAGCTTGAAACCAACATGTACTAAGATATAGATTAACACCACTGTAACTAAGAGATTTAACTCAATCAGCCAAATGTTTAACCCAATGAAACCACTTAAGACTGCTATAAGGTCTAAAACTGAGTGCAAGATAATGGCTATCCATAGATAATTTTTATTTAACAAGGCTTTGGTAATCACCAAAGTAGCTATTATATGAAATGATACTGCAATCCATCTTTCAATCACACTGGCCATTCCAGATATGAATAATTGTTCTGGAGGTGGAATTCTTGTCATTCCAGGAAATGAAATATTCATTAATATGAGCATTAATAATGTAGCTAAGCTGAGTGTATGAACAATCCAGACTTCAAATACACCCCAGCCTATACCAAAGCTTAAAATTTCGCCATTGGTTCTTTCATCTAAGGTAAGTTTTTTAGCCAAAATATATCTGAAGCCTTCCTCAAATACTCCTGCTAATATAGCTGACATAACATAATACATCAGCAAATCTAAGATGAAACTTGCACCATAGAGTATAGGAAACCTTAATACAAGAGCCACCAGCCAGCCAGCTCCAGCAATTACGAATAATTTAGGGTGCTCTCCTTTCAATTTAGAATAATATATGAAAAATAGTAGCCAAGGCAAAAACGCAAAAACAATTAAAGTGATAATAACTGGTACATAATCCAACGTGAACACCTTCTGCTTCTTTTATATAACTATACTCATGTGAGAAATAGAAAATTATAAGCTTTTTTGGAAAATTTTCTATACAAGTATTTTGACATCCTCCCCGCCCTAAAGGGCGAGGATTCCCAACGGGAAGGTTTGCAGTCCGTTAAGGACTGCGAGGTGTGTCAGCACCCCGTTATCCCTACCCCTCCATGAGGGGTTCGGGATTATGGCTTTGCACTTTTTAGCGATATTAAAACAGCCAACGACATCGGCATTCATTATTTGGTTGCATTTTGGACAGTAGAACAATCCTCTTGTTATTCTTTTACCTTTAGTTCCACAGAATGGACAAACTGAAGACGTATGATTCTCTTTAACCGATTTAACTTTGATTCCGAAATTCTCTGCTGTAGTTTTTAACCTCTCGATTACGTATCTAAAGCTCCAGAAGTTGTGAATCATTGCGTTAACTTTGCTTCCTTTGTCGTTGTTCTGTCTTATTCCCTTAACATCTCTGATAACAATTTCTGTTACTTCCTTCTCGTAGCAGAGCTTAACGAATCTGAATATGATAGTATTAATCGCATGCCTAAACCTAAGCTGTCTCTTTCGGTAGTATTTTCTGATTCTCTTTGTAATATAACGCTTATTCACCTTCATTGCTATCGATTGGTAGTGAGTGATTTTACGACTCCAGTACCACCAATCTGCCAACAAGGGCTTGCCCGAAAACGCTATCGGTTGTCTTTCTCCCTCAATCCAAGCTGCTATGATGTTTATTACTCCCAAATCCACGAAAACTCTCTTCTTAGGAGAGATGGTACGCCTTGATTGATTAACCTCAACAGATTGGTATGCGTACCATCTCCCCGTTAATTCGTCGTAGAATATCTCTAACCTTCCTTGTTTCCCTCTCCACCTTATCTCACCAGTTATTCTAATCCTCAAACCCTTAGGCAGAACCAACCACTTCTTTCCTCCCTCCTCCTCTATCCTATAACAATCGTTTCTAAAGACTGTCATCAACTTTCGCTTATTCAATAGCCTGTCTTTCCAGTAGCAAGGAGGAGAAACCTTACGAATGTGTGGTGGAAGTTTATCCTGTTTTTGCAACTTTAGTAGTGCAAAGAAGCTTCTCCAAGCTTCGTTGTTCTTTCTTATGATTTGTTGAGCTGTTGCTGAGCCAATTATCTTTTTGAACTCATCGTATAACTCATCAATCCCTTCTTCCCAGTCGAATCTACCTTCAAAGAATTGCTGTCTTCTAATGTAGTTTAGCTTATTCCAAAATACCGCTGACATCTCGCATAGACTAAACAAAACTTTCTCCTGCTCCTTAGTTGGTCTTAGCCTAAACTTATTCACTCTTTTCATTCTTCTTAGCCTCCTTGAAGTATTCCTTGATATATTCCATTGTCATGTCTGCTGAAACATTACCCGCTGTCGCTACGAAATAACTCCTCGTCCAAAGTTCTGAACCCTTAATCTTCGATTCAGGATATTTCTTACCCAACTCCCTTGAAGATGCACCCTTGAATATCTTAGTAATTTGTGCAGGTGCATATTTTGGAGGAGCTGAAACGAATAGATGAACATGATCAGGCATAATCTCCAACGCTAAAATCTCAAAACCCCATTTCTCAGCTATCTGATGAAATATCTCCTTCAAATCTTCCTTATACTTGTCTAAAATTGACCTCCTATACTTAGGAATGAACACGAAATGATAGTTGCACAGATATTTGACATGTCTTGTCGATTTTAGTTGCATGGTTTAAATTGTGCATCAAAGATATTTAAAGCATCTGGTAGAATAAAAACTACCACCAACCTCCTCTCCCTCCTCCCCTAATTCATCCCCGCTTTAAAAAGCGAGGCTTTCTTAGCGACGTTTTGTAAGATAAATTATACTTTTCTAATAAAATCCATTTTGCATCTATACATATTCACTTATTGAAAGAAATAGATAGACATAAAATTAGAGATTTATTTAGAAAAGGAGTTACTATTGCTTTTTCTCAGCTTGAGTATCTCCTTTTTTCTAGAGGGCCATTGCGTATTCTTTTCCTTGTTAATGATTAGGGCTATGTCATTTATCATATTTTCAAGTTCTTGATCCTCAATGACTTTAAACCATTTACGCTCCAATCCTTCAACGCGTTTAGACATCATTGTTACAATACGACCTATATTTATCGCATCTAGCAGCACATTTCTTTCTTTTGTTATATCACTCATTTTATTAAATACAGCAGTTGCCCATGGTGGAATTATGAAACCCATAGAGTTTAACGTAGCCATTAGAGTGGAAAATGTGTTCACCCCACCACTATCATTGCCAACAGCAATAATTCCAGCTACTTTTCCCTCAGTCCAGCATGTACCATCAATGTATAACATATTTTCGAAAACAGTTAAACGATCAATAAAGTTTTTCATGACACCGCTCGGTGCGTACCAATAAATTGGTGTAGCAAAAATTATTCCATTGCTCTCTAGGACCATTTCATATAGCTTACGCATATCATCTTCGATAACACAAGGATATCTGCATGTATATTGATCGTCAGATAAGCAACCTAAACATGGTTTTATATCATAATCATATAAGTGAATGATTCTTACTTTTGCGCCCTCCATCTCAGCACCCTTTAGGGCTAGATTCAGAAGAAACGAAACATTTCCATACTTTCTGGGAGACCCATTCACGCCTAATATGGTGACCATAGCCATTCCCCCATTTGTTTATCACTATAGAAAAACCATGTAATCATTTATTCTTGATTATTAAAAGATTACGTTTTCAATTAAAGAAGAAAAAGGCTTAATTTACTCGTAAAATTAGAAAATTGCAAGTATAGAATGACAACAAATGCAAAGTATATAACCTTGATTAGAAAAATGTCTTAGGGATGATAGATGTTTTTAAAACGAAGAAGGATACTCGTATTTTCCGTTGCAGTTATTATATTATTAGTTTTTAGTTTCATTTGGATACATTGATATACGTCATTTAAATAG
>JAGGXT010000103.1 GCA_021162905.1 Candidatus Odinarchaeota archaeon
AACCCCTTTAATGAACTTTTTAATAAATAATAATTATTAGGTAATTTATTTTTTTGCATTTTCTTAATGGTTATAACTGGAAAATAGCCATATTATCTTAAGAATTTATATATCAGCGTTGAAAGAGATCCGTAAAGTATAACTCTTTTCTCTTCAAGTTTAAAGTACTTCTTTGCTAATGTCTCCATCTTTTTATTAGCAGTCATTATAACCATTTTTTCAATGCTACTATTTTTTGACAATTTATCCACAAATTTCTCATATAATCCTTCAACACCACATTTTCGTCCCAGTCTCCTTCCATAGGGTGGATTTACTACCACTATGTTAGGTTCTACGGGTAAAAGCTCATCCATTTTTGTTCCATCCCCTAAAATGAATGTTATTGTATCGGAAACTTTAGCGGATTTTGCATTCTCAATAGCTCCATTGAAGAATTTCTTATCAATTTCTATTCCATATAATGGTGCTGTTGCGTCCCATTTTATTTCCTTATCGTATTTCTCCTTTAGTTTGAAAAACCTATCCTCGTCATAGAATATAAGTCTCTTCAATGAATAATCAGACCTGAAATATCCCGGTGGTATATTTTTTAAGAACAGTGCAGCTTCGATTAATATTGTACCTGAGCCACACATAGGGTCTACCAATACCTTATCTGTTTTATCTGTCCAATTACTTATTTTTACTAACGTGTAGGCTATTGTGGGTTTTAGTGGAGCAATATGCTGAGAAACTCTATATCTTCTTTTATGTAGAGACTCGCCAGATGTATTTATACCAAGAATAAATTTATCATTGATCAGCTTTCCCTCAAACTCCATATCTGGATTTTTAAGGTCAACCTTAAGTCTATGACCAGTAGAACTTTTGTATGATGCGATTATTGCGCTACCTACTCTCGCACTCAAGTCAACGCTCGTAAAATCGTGTTCACCAACCCTATCAAATTTGACAGCAAAGCTTTGATCTTTACCTATGTATTCGCTGAAATCGAAGCTTCTTACAAGGTTATATGCATCATCTAAAGACTTAATATTTTCCTCCTCGATTAGTACAAGAATTACTTTATGCCCAGTTCGCATCAAGTAATTCGCTCTGAAAATAAAATCAAGATCGGCCTCCAGACTTATTCTCCCTCGAGCTATTTCAGTAACCCTTCCTCCGAGATTCTCTATTTCCTCCTTAGTTATGTCCTCAATTCCTGTTGTTGTCGTTATGTAGAATTTGTAACTCTTCATTCATGAACACCCGATTAACTACTCATTACCACATATATTTCAAAATATATTTTTCAGGATCTTGAAGTTGTTTCATCGCTAACATATGTAGTCATTACTTTAAAACAAGTTCTGTTAACTTATTGAAAGAGCCGAACAAGTATATAAATCCATATAAACCGTAACAGTTTCAAAAGGCGTCTCGAAGAGTAAAAAATCTTTCAGAGAAATTTTGAGTTTTCGAGAGCTCGCAAATTTTTATATGTTTGGTACGACGAAAGCGTTTTTAACCTTGCACCTTGCAATATTTTTTAATCGGACATTCTTCACATTTTGGATTTTGTGCTCTACAAATCTGCCTCCCAAATTCTATTAATATTAAATGGGTTTTTGTCCTCTGATTTGGCGGTATATCTGTTTCAAGTTTTGCTTTCAAACTATCATAATTATCTCTTTCATCAGCTATTCCTAGCCTTTTCATTATTCTGAAAATGTGAACATCGACAGGTAAAACCTGTTCTCCTCTAATCGCCATTAAAAAGACATCCGCGGTTTTTGGTCCAATACCCTTTATTGAAGTCAGTTTTTTCTTAGCCTCATTATATGGAAGAACCAATATTTTATCCAGCTTCCCATCATATTTTTCAACCAAATCTTTAGCGATATTTTTAATTATTCGAGCTCTAACCCGATATAAACCTGCCGGTTTAATAACTTCCTCAATTTCTTTCACGCTTGCATTTGCAACATCTTCAACACAATTAAATTTCTTGCTAAACCTTTCGGTTGCGATTTTAACATTTTTCCAGTAAGTTCGCTGAGACAAGATTATGCTGACCAATATTTCAAATGGAGTATATTCTCCCCACCACTCGTTGATTTCGTATTTCTTTGATAGAATCTCCACTATTTTTTGAAGTTTTGTGCCCATACTTATCACTTGGCACCACTCGCCCAAACTGGTTCTCTTTCGTATAGTTCTTGTTTTTCCATTTACACCCTCTTCTTGTTTTCTATATTATAAGCACATATTAAATAATAAATTATCCATCCTTTGAATTTGCCCCATCTTTTCGTGAACCTTCTAACCTCATCCCCAGATTGAAGTTCTCTGTCAAAATAGAAATATGAAACCGCTTTTCTGGCTCCGAGATCGTCAGGAACACAGAGATCCATTCTCCCCAATGTTGTTATCAATATCAACTCGGCCGTCCACCTTCCAATTCCCTTAAACTTCATCAACTCATCGATTGCTTCCTCATTATTCAATCTTTTAATTTTTTCCAAATCGTATCCATTAACAACCTTCAATGCAAGTTCTTTGATGTATTTAGATTTCTGGCGGGATAATTTACACATCCTCAATTCATTTTCATCAGCGTTTGCTAATACTTGTGGTGAAGGAAAATCGTAATACAACTCGCCATTAATTTTTACTCTCTCTCCAAATCTTTTGACTAATGCCCCTGTCATGACATATGCAACTTGTAAAGAAATCTGTTGCTGGATTATTACTCTGATCGCTCCCTCAAATATATTCGCTCCTATTCCTGGCGGTCTCAGACCGTAAAGTTTGTTCTTTACCCTACGAAGTATCTTATCTTGTTCCATAAAGTCATACAATGCTTTAAGATTATCTCTTAATCTAAAAATATCTGTGATTTTACTCAATATATATTTCTCTTCTTTTGTATTGAGTTTGGAGAATACATTGATTTCCAATCTTGGTTTTTCTATCGTACCAGTAGAGGTAACTGCCACTGGAACTAATCTATCGTCGATTCTAAAAGCCCGTCTCCAGATACCATTCTTATAAATTTCTGGTTGTGGTTCTTTCGAAGAAGAATAAAATTTCCATTGCAGATCAAAATCATATGGTGCGGTTGGTACGAGTTCAAATGAAGTTTTCTCCATGATAATCACTTAGATTAAGTTTATTCGATAGTTATGGTTAAGAAAATAATGATAACTGACCAAATCGATTTACATGCCTACCAAACAAACAACAGCCAATGCTATGAATCTCGGAATCCAGTTTTTATTTTTCATATCCCTCACTTACTTTAAATTCTCTCTGATTTATAATCTTAACTGTTAGTTGAAGATGAGATAAGTAATACCTACCAACCAGTAAACTAATTGTTATATGGGTTATAGCTTCAATTAAGGTACTAATAGTTATGCTGAAAATAAACGATGAAACTTTCACCTTTAATTTTCCGAAATGATGACGGTTATTATTACGACTGTAACAACACCTCCTAAAATGCAACCAATAAAGCTATAAGTTTTGAATTTGAGAGAAGAGCTGGAATAAGAGCGAGAGAAACAAATATGTTGTTGAAAGATCGTATGGGATTCTAAAAGATAGTTAAAATCTTTAAGAGAGTTGAAAAGTAAAAAACAGCTAAGATATAGTTAGATAACTAGGTTGTTTACTACTTCTTAAGATCTCATTAAGCTTAAAAGGTAAAACATCAGTTGAAGTCTGTAGAATTAATTTGAAAATAGAAAATGGTTAGGAAGATTTGATAAGAGAAGCAACGTATTGTCAAACTAAGTTAACAGGGTTTGTTTCTAACGAGGCAGAGGCATACACTCAATAATCTTTTTATTTTTATTTCACTAACAAGTTAACGCGGCTTAAACACTAAGTTTATAGATTTTTTCTATTATAGTATACATGTTTTAATTAGAAATTTCTACTTGGTGATGATAAAATGAATATCTTTAGAGTGTTAAAAATTAGTAAATTAGCCGGGATAGCGTCTTTTTTCATAAACCTTTTCCTAATACTTCTTATAGTTTCTACTGTGATCTCCGCCATGAGGTTAAACGTAACCTTTAATGGTATGTCCATGTACTTCGAAAGTGGCCAAGTGCATGTAATTGCTAATTTTACTGTTGAAAACAATGGGTATTACGAATTTAATGATGTTATGGCACGATTTACCATATTAGATCCTCAGAATAATGAATTAGTTGACATCAACCATACAATTGGTGATATTCCAATTGGGGTCAAGCATATTACAATAAACATATCACTTCCGATGATTTTTAATTTGGTGAGAGATGAAACTTATGTTTTATTGGTCTCGGTATATGGAAGTTATGCATATCGCCTAATGCGTCTAGGTTTTAAGTTTCCAAATGATATTCCATGGGATGCTCCACTAGACAATTTGACAATAAATGTTAAGACAACCAGCGTATCGGCAACTACTGCAAATCTAACGGCAACATGCACCTTTAATTCGCCAGATGATTATGATTACCTTTTAACAATAACAATGAATGTCTATGAAGGAGATGTCTTTATTGACAAGGTAACGCACTCAAACTTGTTAGTTCAGCATAGTACTAAATTTACCGACACTTTATGGATGGAGGTAGATAGAGGTAAGACTTACAACTTAATTTTTGCATTTAATGCAACATCCTTCTTTAATTATACTTACACAATTTTAGAGGTGGAGGTGCCATGAGCAGCAAGCCTACAATTGGTAATGGAATTAAAGCTTCAATTTTCATGTTAGTCTCTTATTTCGGAGTGCCTTACTTAATATTTAATTTCATAGCTCCTGAAACTCTAGGAGGGGCTGAGATAGGGAATGCCCAAGTTTTCACATCATGGTTCCTTAATTTTGGTTTGATAATGGCTGGAATAATCTTTATAAGAGAGGTATCGACCAAAGGTTCGTGGAGATACCATCTAGCAGACTTTTTAATGAGCATTGTTGGTTTATTTTTCGTTATCAAAATTCTTGCAACATCTCTTGAACTTACAATGGGCGGCATTACATTTTTCATGGATTTTCGTGGTTTCTTCAACTTGTATCTACTTGCTATGCTTGTAGCGCTTTTTGGGAAGTTTATGAAAATATTAGAAAGCATAGGTAAGGAGGGAACATAGATGCAATACAGTCAAATCTTAGAGTACTTAGATGAGTTTTTCATATGGTTTAGCCCTTATGCA
>JAGGXT010000118.1 GCA_021162905.1 Candidatus Odinarchaeota archaeon
GGTTAGACTGATCGTAATAAAGGGATTGCGACGTACTGGTAAGTCAAGCCTATTAAGAGTTTCTCTAAACATGTCAGGCTTAAATTATATTTTAGTAGATATGAGAGAATTTGAAATTCCCTCGAAGGTTGAAATATATAATCAACTCAAAGAAGGCCTTCTAGCATTAATTAGGAGAAGAAAAAGCTATATCATGGAAAGAATAAAGTCAGTTTCTATTGGAGGAATAAAGATAGAGCTAAGAGAACCGAAAAAGGAGAACTTTAAGTCACTATTGCGAAAAATCGATCAGTGGTGCGAGAAGAATAATACTTATTTCATATTTGCTATAGATGAAGCGCAAGAGCTGACTAAAATAGGTTTTGACAGATATATAGCATTCATTTATGACAATCTAAGCAGGGTAAAGACTGTTCTAGCAGGTTCTCAGGTTGGTATGATTAATAAACTATTCGAGAGTGCAACAACACCCCTCTTTGGGCGAGCTAGAGAAGAGATAACTACAAGGAGATTTTCTAGGGATGAAGCTTTAGATTTTCTTCAGAAGGGATTTAAAGAATTGAATATGAATGTCCCAGAGGATTACTTAATTCGTGCTGTAAATCTGTTAAATGGATTAGTTGGATGGCTTGTGCTTTTTGGAGTTAACACTTATAGAACTAAAAATCCAGAAGTAGCTCTGGAATATACAGTAAAAGAGGGAATTAAATTAACAGTAAATGAAATAGAAAAATTTTTAGACACAAGAGGTATTGGGAGACGCCGTTACATAAATCTATTAAAGGTAATTGGGGAGGAAAAAAGGAAATGGAAGGAGGTAAAAGAATTATTAGAAATGAGGGAGGGAAAGAGGCTTGGAAATAATCAGGTTAGCCACTATCTGAAAGAGTTACTAAAATATGGAATAATTGAGAAAAAGGATGGTCTATATTACATACCAGATCCTCTATTAAGATTAGCTGTTATGAAAGAGCTTTAAACTCAAAGTATCTTTGCTGATATCGAGGGGTTATTATGAAACAAAAGAGCATTGGAAGGATAGTTACCTTGGTATCTGCCGCAATATGGGGAACCAGTTTTCCAGTAGTTGCGTGGGGACTTAACATAATTGACCCATTTACATTTGTGCTTGGTAGATTTTGGATTTCAACAATCGTGTTGCTTCCGCTGATCTTTCTTAATGAAAAACACAGAAGCACATTTTTGGAATATTTACATGATAAGACAATAATGATCATGGGTGTCATGAATGGCATAGCCTTTCTTCTTCAATTTATAGGCCAGCAATGGACCACTGCAACAAAAGCAGCCATAATAACAGATTCAAATGTGATTTTTGTTGCGATATTTTCGGCATTCTTATTATCTGAAAGGATTACCCTAAAAAGAGCTCTTGGCATAATAACAGCACTCTTTGGTATTTTCTTGATAATTACAAATGGTGACATATATGCTCTGGCTGGTGGAACTATCTTGGGTGATATTACCGTTCTTTCTGCCGGAATAATCTGGTCGTTTTATATTATCTTGAACAAAGAGAAAACAAGCCAGAACGTCGATATAACATCTCTTATGACTGTTATAATCGTTTGGACAACAATAACTCTTCAGCTAATACACATCGCATATGCATTTACAAATGAGATTATCGTATTGGATTTCTATTACGCGTTAATATTGATAGCCTACACGGGACTCTTTACAACGATAATATCATTCTTCCTATGGCTTGAGGGATTGAAGTGGTTGGAAGCTACAACATCGACTGTTTATTTGCTTGTCGGACCTATTGTGGCTGCTTTAATTTCTGTTATTTTTCTAAATGAGGTGTTAACGTTATATATTATACTTGGTGGTATTCTCGTCGGGTTAGGAATATATCTGGTAGAAGAAAAATAGTGAAGCGAAAGATAATAAGACACATTTTTAGCTAGGCAACGAGAAGTTATCATTTATCCAGATGATTTAGCTTGGCTAAATAATAGAACAATAACTCGCTTGAGCTCTTCAATTTTGTTATGTGATTAAAGATTATGTTGAGAGTTTTTTAAGGGTTTTACGAATTTCCAGTAAATTTCGAAGCTAAAGCTCCATATACCATATTCTATAAACCCTATTAGCAATGTTATTATTATAAGACCTACGAAAAACTCAAGTGAATCGGTTAAGAAATACATTAGTTCTCCTTCTAATAGTTTCTGAAGAAAGAGAATTGCAATGTTAAATGCAAAGCCTAATAATGTAGCCAGAACTATCGCATTTCTCCGAAAACGCATTGTCACCTTATAAAACCCTATAGAAAGAGAGGGGATCGCTATTAGAATGCATGGGTAAAAGATAAAATCTCCTAAACCATATGATGGGAAACATATTATGGATCTACCATATTCAAGGAAAAAGGGAATTAATAAAATCAAAGGAGATAATAAAATCACACTGCTCATATAGCCAATTATTGCTAACTCTTTTAAGGTCGTCTCTTGTCTTTGTAACACTGTTCTCACCTTTCGGTTACACTATAATTTGTTGTTCTACTTCAAAGTGTAGTATATCAATTGGAATATATAAATATTTAACTTTGATCCACCAATTATGATTTTACGGTTCAATAATAAAGAGAGAGTATAATATTTTTAATACTGTAAAACATGCATATATGTGTGATTAAAATGGCAATTATTAGCATCAGAATAGATGATAAACTGAAAAAGGAAATGGATCGATTAAAGCATATTAATTGGAATGAGATAATAAGACGGGCTATAATAAGGACTATAAACGAGGAAAAGGGTAGAAATCTTGCAAGAGCAGTTCTGCTGAATGAAAAAGTCCGTAAAGAGGCTCCCAAAGGCTGGGATACAACAGAAATTCTAAGATTTTGGAGAGAGCACAGATTTGGAAAAGGTAGTAATTAATATCAACACCATAGTAAAATAGTTTGCAGATAATTATATTCATGTTTGAAATCTTTCTTTTTCTTTATGTGGGAAATACATTGCGTCGACAAGTTCTTTGTAAAAGTCTTTATGACCACCAAGGTTTACATATCTTATTTTTCTTAAAATCGGTTCAATTTTCATTCTAAACCTTTTTGACAAGAGAAACATTTTAGCACCTGCGAGAGCCGTATTTCCCATAGGCTTTATATTTTTATTTGGAACATTTGGAAGAAGACCGATTGTCTTTATACTATCAACTCTAAGGTTGCTTCCGAATCCACCAGCTACGTATACTGTGTCAACCTCTTCTGGTTTGACATTTACATATCTTAGAAGCAAACATGTTGCAGCAAAAGCTGCAGCCTTAGCTAGTTGAATCTCTCTTATGTCTTTTTGAGTTAAAACGATATCTTTTCCAATTGCTGTCTCGTTGGCGTAAGCGATTACAAATTCCATGTAGTCATCTCCTTTTCTAATTCTTTCAGTGTTTAGGTTCACATTAAATCTACCAGTATTATCAATAACTCCAACCTTTACCATTTCTGCTATGGCATTGATAATTCCAGTTCCACAAAGTCCAATCGGTTTCATATCACCAATAACACTATATTTTACATCAAACGTGTTAGGATCTATCTTAACATCTTCTATTGCTCCATCAGATGCTCTTGTTCCAAACTTTATCTTTGCCCCTTCGAAAGCAGCACCAGCAGCAAACGATGTTGCAATGAGCTCTCCTCTTTTGTTCAGCACTATTTCTCCATTTGTCCCTATATCTATCAAAAACTCGATCTTGTTTGGATGCTTATATATTCCAGTCGCAATAATTCCTGCTGTGATATCG
Organism: Candidatus Odinarchaeota archaeon; assembly: GCA_021162905.1. The sequence continues at coordinate 3,784 of JAGGXT010000118.1, forward strand.
CTGCCTATGTAGCCAGCTATTAGTGGTGGTGTATATACTCTTGCATTTTCATTCCCTTTTAGCCCTAGCTTTTTAGCACTGACATATGTGGATCCTCTAAAGACTGGCATAAATGGAGCTCTTCCTAAACTTTCTGGGTTTACGCATAGAAAAAGGTGTATCATTACGGAATTACCAACAGCAACAAATTCCTTAATATTCTCAAGCTCAATATTATTTCTTCTTATAAGTTGTGTTGTCAAATCGTTAATACCTTTAATAACCAGATTGTTGATCTGCTTCAAATTTTTCTCTGATTTCTGGGCATATGAGATCCTAGAAATTATGTCTTCACCAAGAGATATTTGTGGATTAAGCATAGATGTCACATCTATTTCATTTCCAGAATTTAGGTCGATAAGAGATGCAACAAGAGTTGTAGTACCAATATCTACTGCGATGCCATAATTTGCATTTATCTTTTCAACGTCCTCGATATCGATAATCTCTGATGTAACTTGAGAAATTGTAATAGAAAAACTTCTTTTACCTTCGGAAAATAATTTCGATATCTTGCTTATTATATCAAGCGGTATCGTTTTAGTCGAAATATCGGGATATACACGTTTTATCCCATCTGAAATTAAATCAAAAATAGCAATCCCAGTTTCCTCTTTAGGAACATCTATAGCTACTGCAACTTTAATAATATTTGGATCTATCTTAAATTTTTCTGATATTCCCTTGATTACTATTTTTGGTCTAAGTTCCAAGCTTTCCTTAGGTATCTCTATTACCAAGTCACTTAGGGGCTTAACTTGACAAGAGAGTCTATATCCTTTTTTAATTTCACTCTCTGAAAGAAATCTTCTCTCAGAATCAGTTAATGGCGTAGCCTCTCCCTTAATAAGCTTTATTTTGCATTTTCCGCAAAGTCCATGACCCGCGCATAAAGTTTTAATTCTAATTCCATTTTCTATTAGGGTTTCAAATAATGTCTTATCTGCTGATGTCTGCAACGTTTTCTTGAGAGTTTTGATTTCTA
>JAGGXT010000064.1 GCA_021162905.1 Candidatus Odinarchaeota archaeon
AAATAAAACATCCTCTCTATGGAGAAATAGTAATATTTTCTATAAATATGTTCTCATGAATAAATATGAAGCAGGAGGAATAAAGAGTGAGTGGTAAGAAAAAGGGTATTTTTTCCCCTGAAATAAGTACTAAAGCCATTGTTGTTGCTGCACTTAACTCAGGAATTTACTATGTCTTGGGTACATTTGGTACTCTCTTTCAGCCTATTCCAGGAGTTTCTGTAATCTATCCAGCTTCTGGTTATGCATCAGCTACGGGAATCTGGTTTGGTTTTTGGGGAGTTCTTGGTCCAATTATAGGGACTATTCTTTCAGCACCATTCTGGGGATATTCAATTCCAGTCGCAATAGCATTTGGTGTACTTGCAGGAATGTGGGATGCTCTTATTCCAGCTATAGTGTGGAGGGTCATGAAATTAGATCCCATGTTAAGGGATAAGCGAAGTATCATCATGTATATTATTTTTGGGTCAATAGTAAATACATTCATAGATGCCTTCGGTGGAATGATAGTAAGTATAGCAATAGGTTGGTATACACCAGAATTTGCATTTACGGTTGCCATATGGCCGTGGTTTATAGCTGATGCTGTTGCATGTCTCACTCTAGGAGTCTTGATGCTTAAACTTTTGACTCCATATATTGAAAGAAGTGGTTTATACTTTGAAGGTTTCTTTGCTCTAACTTTAATTGAAGAAGAAGGCGAGGAGTAATTTGATTAATGTCTGAGCTATACTGTCCTGGGAATACATTCTTCCATAAGCTTTCACCACAAACAAAAATCATTTTTACTTTTTTAATGTCTATTACTGCATTATTTATTCAGATGCCTCTCTGGAACCTTGTATTTCTCTTAGCTGTTGGTATACCTGTTATCTGGCTTAAATTCAAACTGAAAGTGACTTCTGCTGTACTTAAACCTTTCTTGAGAACTGCAGTTGTTGTTACATGCGCAATCGCAGTTTCATGGCTATTGTTTAGTGGTGTTGGTAAACCAATTTATAAAGTCTATGACGGGATTTATATTACTGATCTCAGCATCCCATTAGCAACAGCTATGGCATTACGACTTTTATCACTTCTAGCTATAACAATAATACTAGTTGTAACAACAAGGGAAGTCGATATAATAGCTGGAATGAGGAAATTACGAATCCCTTACTTTATCTGTTTGATATTTGCTTTAGCACTGAGATTCATACCTACTCTTTACGACGACTATCATACTATCGTTGAAGCTCAGATGTCTAGAGGCCTCGAACTTGAAAAAGGAAGCTTATTAGAGCGAGTAAGAAAATTAATAATAATCCTTGTTCCTTGGCTGATAACGTCGTTTAAACGAGTTTCCATATTAGCAAATGCTTTAGATTCCAGAGGATTTATACCCCTTCAGCCCAGAAGCTTTTACAAGGAGCCGGGATATTCCAAAGCTGATTATGCTATGATATTTTTATCATTTGCTGTTTTCATTCTGGTATTAATACTAAGATACTACTTCGGTTACCTAGCTATAGTCCCCTGGCGATTATAAAAAAGAGGAGTTACCATGCCAATAATTGAAATTAAAAAATTATGGTTTAAATATAGAGGAAGTCCTGAGTGGACTTTAAAAAATATAAATTTGGATATAGAAGAGGGTGAATTTATTGTTATAATGGGTCCTGCTGAATCGGGGAAGTCCACTCTAGGTCTTTGTTTAAATGGGTTAATACCACATAGTATTCCTGGTACATTTAAAGGGAATGTTATAGTTGATGGACTAGATACAAGAACAGAAAAGGTAGGAAGATTAGCAAGAATAGTAGGTATGGTGTTCCAAGACCCAGAAAGTCAATTTTGCATGATGTCTGTTGAAAGTGAAGTTGCATTTGGTTTAGAAAACTTAAATCTTCCAAATGATGAGATGATTGAAAGGGTTGAATGGGCTTTAGATGTTGTTGATATGAAGGAGTATAGAGATAAACCGCCTCATCGATTATCTGGAGGGCAGAAACAGAGGGTTGCAATAGCAGCCGCGCTGGCAATGAAAACTAAAGTTTTGGTTCTGGATGATCCTACAGCAAGCTTAGACCCTATTGGAAAATATGAGGTATTTAGTGTTGTTAAAGAGCTGAGAGAAAAATATAGTATCACAATAATTCTTTTTACACAAGAGGCTGAAATGGTTGCTGAATTTGCTGATAGAATAGTACTAATGAATGCAGGTGAAATTGTTCGAATTGGTACCCCAAGAGAGATATTTAGTGATGTTGATTTTCTAATGAAGCTTGGTGTTAGACCTCCTCAAGTTACAGAATTATTCTACTTAATTGATAAAGAATTAAATTGTAACGTAGAGCAATATCCGATTACGCTTGGTGAGGCTGTTCAAAAGACACTTAAATTGCTCAGGAGGGAATAAAATGACAGACCCCTATATAGTAGTTGAGGATCTTTCATTTACATATCCAGATGGAACATTAGCTCTTGAGGATATATCACTTGAAATCTATGAAGGCGAATTCGTAGCAATTATTGGACAAAATGGCTCTGGAAAAACAACACTTGTTAAACATTTTAATGGCTTGCTTAAACCAACAAAGGGTCGAGTTATTGTAGATGGTGTAGATACTAGGAAAGCCACCGTTGCAGAATTGGCACGAAAAGTTGGCTATCTCTTTCAAAATCCAGACCATCAAATATTCTCAAACACAATAGAAGAGGAAATTGCCTTTGGTCCTAGAAATTTAGGACTTTCTGAAGATGAAATCAAAGAAAGAGTGGAGGAGGCTCTTGAAATATTTGAACTAACGAAAATAAGAAAAGAGAATCCCATATTTAGGAGTAAAGGCGAAAAAACAAGAATTGCACTAGCATCTATAGTTGCTATGCGTCCAAAGGTGCTAATACTTGATGAACCAACTACAGGACTTGATTGGAGACAATCAGAAAAAGTAATGCAATATGTTAAAAAGATGCATGATTCAGGTCATATCATCATATTTATAACACACGATATGCGTATTGTTGCTGAGTATGCTAAACGTGTTATTGTTATGCATAGAGGAAGAATTTTATTGGAAGGCGATGTCAGAGACGTCTTCGCTCAACCAGAAATTCTTAAAGAGACATTTTTATTTCCTCCACAAATTACACAATACGCTCATGCCTTGAAGCGGAATATTACAGATAAAGAAATACCTAAAAGTGTGCTTACCGTTAGAGAAATGCTTGATGTCATTCAGAAATTATTTGCAAAGTACAATATTAAGGGCTAAAAGTTAAGTTGTTTCTCTCATATATTTTTTAGCAAGTAATCAAATAATCATTAGGGGGTTACCTTGCCGAAGTTTATCTCAACAAGAGTACGGCGTATTGACCTAATAAGGGTAGTAAGCGGTGAAGAAAAAGCGGATCTCGTATTAGAAAATGTTAATCTGGTTAATGTTCATACCGAAGAGGTTTATCAAGCCATAATAGCAATAAAAGGAGAAAGAATAGCCTTTATAGGAGAGAAAATCTCTGATTTTTCAAAATCAATTGGTGAAAAAACAAAGATCATATCATTAGAGGGTAAATATGCGGTCCCCGGACTAATAGATCCTCATATTCATATAGAAAGCAGTATGATGACACCAACACAATTCGCTAAAGCAGTACTCCCTCTTGGAACTACGACAATAATAACTGATTTTCATGAAATCTTGTGGACATTAGGTAAAACTGGCTTAAAATTACTCTTAGAAGAAGCTAGTAACACGCCTCTTAAAGTATTTTTAGCAGTGCCATCAACTCCCAATGATGCGCTTACAACAATTCTAACACCAGGATTTATTTTTACATTTGATGACCTTAAAGAAATGATGACATGGGACTTTGCAGTTGCACTGGGGGAGATAAGTAGACTAACTCAACCTGAGTTTTATAGACTCGCTGAAGCAGCTATGATGCATAAATTAAGTATAGAGGGACATATTGCAGGTGTTAAAGATATAAAGAAAATAGTATCTTACTTTGCAGCAGGGGCATCGTCAGATCATGAAGCAACAGATATCGAAGACGCATTAAATAGATTGAGAGTTGGAGTTCACTTAATGATAAGAGAAGGGTCAGCAGCTAGAGATCTTAAAAATTTAATTAAAATAGTTACAGAGAAAAGGCTTCCAACAAGGTTTTGCTCATTCTGCTCAGATGATAGGACTCCTTCGGATATTTTGAGTGAGGGGCATATAAATTATATTATACAACAAGCAATAAATGAGGGTGTCGATCCAATTTCAGCGATTCAGATGGCAACAATAAATCCCGCAATATATTTTGGATTAGATAGAGAAATCGGTAGTTTGGTTCCCGGGAAAATAGCAGATATATTAATTATTGATAACTTAGAAAAATTCAAAATCTCAAAAGTTATCGCAAATGGACAAATAGTAGCAGAAAATGGAAGATTGATAATTGATTTAAAACAACCAAAATACCCCGACTGGGCCATTAAAACATTTAGATTAAAACGAAAATTAGCTCCAGATGACTTCCAGATTAATGTTAAAATAGATAATGGCATTGCAGAGTGCAATATAATAAGTGTTAAGGACGGCAGTTTGATAAGTAAGAGAGTCGTTGAAAAACTGGTAGTTAAAGATCATAAAATTACCACTAATAGCAAGGAAGCCATAGCAAAAATAGCTTGTATTGAGAGATTTGGAAAAACAGACTTAAATATCGGTTTAGGTTTCATAAAAGGATTTGGAATAAAAAATGGTGCATTTGGCTGCAGTATAGCTCATGATACTCATAACCTATTAGTAGTTGGAACAAATGACAGAGATATGGCACTTGTAGCAAACCACATATCTAAATTAAATGGGGGAGTTGCTGTTGCTTTGGATAATCAAATTTTAAGCAACCTGTCACTTCCTTTAGGGGGAATTATTTCTTTAGAGGATGTAGAAACCGTTGCATCAAAACTTGAGAAAATTGAAAAAGATATTAGAGATAAATTGGGCTCCACATTTAAATCACCGATAATGACACTTTCGTTCCAAGCATGTCCCTCTATACCTGAGCTTAAAATAAGCGATAAAGGGTTGATTGATGTAGAAAAACAAAGAATTGTTCCTCTTATTATAAATCTCATATCCGAGGAATAATAAGACATTATATAATAT
>JAGGXT010000256.1 GCA_021162905.1 Candidatus Odinarchaeota archaeon
ATTAAATTGAAAGAAAAAATTTCTAGTTTAAGAAAACATAGAGAGATTCATAGAAGATATAGAAAGCGAAAGGGGTTTTATATTGTAAGTTTAGTTGGGTATACGAATGCTGGTAAGAGTACACTCCTAAATAAATTAACTAACAGTAATGTTCCCGTAGACCAAAAAATGTTCACAACTTTAGGAACATACACAAGATTATTACCAGAAAATCATAAGAATTACCATAATAATGGTAGCATATTAATTACCGACACAATCGGTTTTGTTTATAACTTACCACCTTTTCTTATAGATGCTTTTTTATCGACTCTTGAAGAAATTACATATTCTGATTTAATTCTTATAGTATTAGATCTTAGCGACCCTCTTGAAATAATAATCAAAAAAATTACAACGTGTAATGAGATCTTAGCTGCTTTGAATGCTAATGATATTCCAAAAATTCTAGTTCTTAACAAAATAGATATTGTTAGCAAGGATAAAGTTAACCAAGTTAAATCTTATTTGACTCAACTATTTGATAAGATAATCTCAATCTCTGCAAAAAATGAAATAAACTTAGAAATCTTAAAGCAAGAAATCTTAAACATTAAAGACTATTTAATGAAAAAACATCAATATTACATGAGCTAATGGAGAATAGTTTGAAGAATAAGTTAAAACATAACTATTATTATATGGATTAAATATGCGGGCGCCGGGATTTGAACCCGGGTTACTGGCTTGGGGGGCCAGTGTCCTAGTCCAGACTAGACGACGCCCGCTAAAAAGAATATGCCCCGGCCGGGCTTCGATCCCGGGTCGACGGGGCTTACTCCAGTAGCAGTATATGCTACTGTGAGAGCCCGTCATGCTTGACCTGGCTACACCACCGGGGCTTGAAATAAAATATGAAAAAAGGTTTTTTATGTTTTACTATTCTATTTTTTATTATTTTATTAAATCATACTTCGTCGCCATTGTTTATAAGCTAAACGAATATCCTTCTCTGTTACCGTTTTTCTTCCAGCGAATTCTGCTAGCTCCCTAGCCCTCTGAGCTATTTCGAGAGCCAATTCTTCAAGTATTTCTGCTAAAGCATCTGCTGCATTTTCGCTAACGCGTTCAGCATTAGCTTTTCTTATCAACCTATCAACTGGTGCTATTGGCAATTGTCTTGAGCTCCTTTCTCTAGGCATTATGAACACCTCGCAGATTTATTTATTTTGCCAGATTAAAAATTTTTCGTCTGCATTTATAAAAATAAGCTAAAAGATCGTTCTATCAGAAAAATTTAGTCGCACAAATAAAAGAGACTTCAAAATAAACTTAGTAATGTATTATTATGAATAATAAAGCTCTTAGCATATTATTTGTTTTATAAATTTTAATTAAGATTGTAAAGTATAACAAAATTAAATAATCTCTTCCCGCTTAGTCAAATGCGTTATATACCCAGCTATTTTATTTCTAAGCTTTTTTGACTTTACGTTTGTTAGTTTCATTACCATTTGTTTATTATGCTCGAAATCTGTTGTAAACGCTTTTCTATATTTCTCTAAAAGCTCACGCGCAGTTCTTTTTACAATTTCAGGTCTAACGCGACCCATCTTTTTCCCTCCAGCTTTTTGGTGTTCCTATGGATATTTACTTATAAGTTTTTTCATTATAAGGATTCTCCTTGACTAATTTCACTCATATATTGATCATATATCTCTTTCACTCTTTTAGCAATGGCTCCACTACCTTCAACGCCCTTTGGAGTTACTTTCACTTTATCCATAACAATGATTGTCCTAGTATCTTCGATATATTTTACACCACCAGCTGGGAATAGTCGTGTTAACCTTTCAACGAGAGGTCTAAGATCTATTAATTTTTCAGTTGGCATTAAATATTTAATGTACTGACCATAGAGAAAAATTTTGTCAAACTTTGTTCCATCTTGAAGTTTTCCTTTTTCGAGACAAATGGATAAAGATGTTGGGTCATATCCTTTTAGTATTCCAGTAAACACCTTATCGTCGGTCGTTATAACTTGTACTTCTAAATCTAAAGATGACGTTAATTCTTTAAAAAAGGATCTTGAGGCCAATCCACCACTCATACTCATAAGAACACCTTCTTCTGTTCTTGCCATTCTAATAATTAACTCCTCTATTTATTTTTTGCTAAATCTAAATTTTGTAATTGCGGAAAAAATAAATAGTGAAAAAAAGGTTGCTATTATAAAGTCATGGTGATGCTACATGTCAATGGAAGAAAAATTTGATGTTTTCCTTAAGACTGTAGCGACAATAAATTTAATTATAGCAATATCTGCACTAATAGCTATTGAGGCTTCCCAATATCCCCTTACTGTTAAAAGTTTTGCCATTATATGGTTTCCATTGTATGTTTTCGGTGTGAGTCTGGCTGAGCGCTATAGGGTACTTGAAATGAACATATCTGTAAAAAGAGCCACTTTGGAGTGGGTACTTGCTATTTCGGCACTATTATTGTATATTGTAATAGTTTCAGTTTTTGGCTAAAAATAGAAAAAAATATATTTTATGAGAAAATATAAAACAATAGGTTTATTTGCCGGGGTCTCCTAGAGAGTTTTCGGGGAACGGTATGGAGCGGGACTGCTAATCCCGTGGCCCATTCGGGCCGCCCGGGTTCGAATCCCGGCCCCGGCGTATTTCTTAATTACATTCTTTCGATTTTTGTTTTCAGCTTGTTTTATAGTACCAATGAATAATTGTAACCATCACCTTAAATATTATCTTTTAGATTCTGAAGCAATTGCTTTTTAATTGTTAATTGTCTAAAATAAAATAAATGTGGTGTGAAGAATGAAAATAATAAATGAAAACTTGAAGGATTACAAAGGGACCATTACAATAAAGCCAGAAAATGCTGATGACTTGTGGTACCTAATGGAAATCATCGTGCCAGGAGATAGGTTGTACGGTCGGACTACAAGAAAGATAAGACTACAGACTAGAGATGGAATAACACAAAAGGTTATCAGAAAGAGCATATCACTTGGAATCAAAGTTGAAAAAGTTTCATTACAAACATTTCCACTAATTCTTAGGATCAGTGGAACCATCATAAAAGGCCCTGAAGATATTCCATTAGGTTCACACCATACAATTTCAGTACGAGAAAATGACGTTATAACAATAGAGAAAGATCTTTGGCCAAAATTCATTTTAGATAGAATTAAAAAAATTGTTGATGCGACACATTTACCTAATATTCTTTTAGTGAGTATCGATGAAGGAGATGCCGCATTTGGATTGATTTCTAGCTCTAGGATTAATATCCTTGGGAAAATTAAAGTAAGTATACCTGGAAAAAGATTTAGTCCAAAAGATCATGAAACTTCAATGAATGAGTTCTTTGGGAGAGTTCTCAAAACATTAAAAGAGTACAATGAAAGATATAATCCAGAAAAAATTATTATAGTGGGTCCAGGTTTTGTAAAATCTCATTTTAAGAGTTTTATAGAAAATCGAGATGCTGAAATTGCAAAGAAAATTCTGGTCGAAACAACAAGCGGAGCAGGAGAGGGAGGGATTTATGAAGCAATTAGAAGAGGAATCCTTGATAAAGTATCTAAAGACTTGCAAATAGTAAAAGACAATAATTTGGTAGATGATTTTATTGTTAAACTCGCAAAGAATGATAAAATGGTAGCGTATGGTATTGATTTTGTTGAAAAGGCTGCCAATTACAGCGCAATTAGCAAACTGTTGTTTATTAATACTATTTTTCATGAAGAGAATATAGACAAGAGAAATAAGATTTATAATATCATTAAAAAAGTTGAGCAGACGGGGGGAGAAATACATATAATAGACTCAGATTCGGAAGCTGGGCTAAAACTAAAAGGATTTGGAGGAATAGTAGCCATTCTTAGATTCCCATTAGAAAATTAAAATAAAAATTTACGAATAGATTCCTGGTAACTTTGTAATGAGTAGCCATTGCAGCAATATATATGATATGAATACTAATGCTATGCCTATTAATAATAGTCTTTCAGCGTATCCACTTCTATATACATTTTTGGCATGTTTCGAACTTTCAAAGATGAAAATGAAACCAATAAATCCTAGTGCCATGAAAAAACTAGCAATAAATCCTTCTAAAACTAGTTGTCTATTTAATGTACCTATGTATATAAATGTTAAACCACCTGTTCTTACATTTTGCCCTAAAGGAATAAACCAAGATTTCCCAATGTTTGATATTGTAAATACGCCACCACCAAGTAAGAATAAACATCCTATAATTAATACCACACTTAGAAAACCACGAGATGGTCTTGGAGGAGCTTTCAACTTAGGCTTTGTTAATCTAATTTTTGGTTTTCTGATGAAAGGAAATATCCATCGCATTTAGATCACCTGTTTAGGATTCGTATCACTCCAAAAAATTTTTGTACAAATTATATTTGATAAAATAAAAATAATTTACGATAAAAATGTTACCAATTGGAATAGTATGCAAAAGTAATAGAACATATTACTATTTATTAAAGGAGTTAAAATCTAGAAGTTTACCTTTTCGCGTAATAGATGATATTAGAGACGCTATAAGTTTTAAGGTAGTAATAATAGTTATTGATGACAAACTGGAATTTGATTACTCATCAATAAAAGGCACAAAATTCATAAAATTATATGAAAACGGAGATTTAGATTCGATAAAAAGGGCTGTAACCATGGCTGTTTTTTATGCAAAGGCTACTCAAAAAGATAATATAAACAATATGGTTATGGGAATAGATCCTGGTATAGCTAAAACTGGATTGGCAGTTTTAATAAACGGTATAGAATCTTACAAAAATATAGTACACAATGATAAAGAATTATTCCAAGAAGTTAAATGGATAAGTGGTATATCAAAAAATTGTAAAATTTTTGTGTTTATTGGAAGTGGCAATAAAAAAATAGCTAATAAGATAAAGATTTATTTTCAAAATGAAGAAATTATACCCCCCTCAAATATTTTTCTAATAAAAGAGAACCATTCAAATATTGGTGTATCGGATGCCGATGCCGCCTTGGAAATAGCTTTCAGAGGCTATCAGAAACTATTTCTTCTGGGATTATTAAAATAAATAAATTATTGGCTAAGCACTCAAGATCATCATCACAGGTCCAGTTAGACCTCGGCAGGGTCAGATTCATCATCGCCACATTATCTTTACTTGCCGAAAGTAATTAAATTTTTTGTAAAAGGCGGCCGGGACTGATACGAGCACCATGTTCTTGGGATGTGCTTGCTGAGAATCCCATCTCAAACCCGTGACCTGGAAGCGCCGAGTGTCGCGGTTAGGCTGCTCCCTCCCGGGCCTAACCAGGTTCCCGCGTAAAAGCTCTACTGCAGTCCCTACGGACTGCAGCGAGCTACCACCCAGCCCTCCAGGGCGAGTTCTCATCGCAGGATTCTCAGCGCACATTCCCAAGAACATGATACCCGTACCAGCATCGGCCCGCCATATAGGGGGTTTGCGGTGAGGGGGACCCCTAACCCCCCGCCTTACCCGGCCGCCGAGATAAAATAAACTAACTATGTTAAAAAACTTTTTGAAAGGAAAAATGAAAAAATATTATTCACTCTCAGCAGTGTGTCTACATTCAGTTTTTAATTGAGTTTATTAATTGATTTAGGAAAAAAAGCTTATTGGCGCTATTTTTACTCGAAAAGAAGTAAAAGGATAGTCCCGGCGGCCGGATTTGAACCGGCGACCACTCGGTTTCTGCATGTACGAGCGCCGGCTGATAATATTGACGGCGCAATGCCGTAAACTACAGCCGAGCGCTCTGCCAGCTGAGCTACGCCGGGCAAATAATATTCTATTATAAGACTATTGATGCAATTTTATTAATTTTTCGCTAGGGTTGAAATTATAAGGATTAAGAAATAATTCTTGGAATATTTTTATGATATGGCGGAGTTATTATTCCTTTTTCGGTAATTATCGCTGTAACAAGCTCAGGAGGTGTTATGTCAAAAGCTGGGTTCATGACTGGAACGTCTTCAGGAACTATTCTAGTTCCTCCTATAAATATTACTTCATTTGGATTTCTCTCTTCAATAATTACGTCATCAACAGAACTTTTTAGATCAAAAGTTGATGATGGAGCAGCTACATAGAATGGTATACCATGGTATTTGGCTAAAATTGCAACACCATAGGTACCTATTTTATTAATAACATGACCTGTTTTAAGGATTCTATCTGCGCCAACTATTACTTTATTGATCAAGCCTTTTTTCATTATATATGCAGCCATATTATCAGTAATTACGGTTACAGGTATGTTATCATAATGAAGCTCAAATGCGGTTAATCTAGCTCCCTGAAGTTTAGGTCTTGTTTCATCGGCATAAACATGAATTCTCTTGCCTTGCTCAATTGCTGCCCTTATAACACCCAGTGCTGTTCCATAACCAGCAGTAGCAAGCGCTCCGGCATTACAGTGAGTTAATATACCATCACCGTCTTCAATTAAAGTTGCTCCATAGGCACCTATTTTTTTATTAGTTTCTATATCTTCTTCCATAATTTTAAGTGCTTCCTTAATAGCAATTTCTTTGATTTCGGCAATATTTTTCCCTTTACGTAATTCATTTAGCATTCTATCTATAGCCCAAAATAGATTTACAGCCGTTGGTCTGGTTTCTTTTAAAGTCTTTGCAGCTTCCATAGCATCCAGAAGTATACCATCAACTGTAGTTGCTTTACTTTTCAAAACAGCTAAAACTATTCCAAAAGCAGCAGCCACGCCAATTGCAGGAGCCCCACGAACTTTCATCGTTTTTATAGCTTCTGCTACACAGTAGTAGTCAGTACATACAATTTCCACTATTTCATTTGGTAACTTATTTTGGTCTATTAGAATAAGACTATTATTTTCCCATTTTATAGGTTGTAACATTCATTTATTCCTCCATCTCTTAAGAACGCACAATAATGA
>JAGGXT010000196.1 GCA_021162905.1 Candidatus Odinarchaeota archaeon
AAAGTAGAGTATTCTATGGCGGTGGCTGAAACTGAAATCATAGAAAGAATAAGCAACACTTTATCTATTAGTAATGACGAATCGAGTATTTTACTTAACGTATTCGGTAGGAATATTTGTGTGAGGTTGCCAAGTGGAAAAATATGTACAAGAAGGTATTATGCGGAATTGCTATTTAAAGCATTGTCATACAAAGAAAATAGTTTTGAGAGATTAGCGGAAGAGCATGCAGATTTGGCTGATGTTGACATAGAATACATACTTGAACATGCTAAACGACTCAAGAAAAGTAGAGGCGGTGTTTCTTAAAGTCTTTCTACGATAACTACTATCTTTGATGTAAAAATTGCATACTAAGAAAATTAAATAAGTGTTGCAGCATTCTTTTTTGTCGACTATTTTAGTACAAAATATTGAATTTTTGTCGAAAAATGTCGACAAATTTATAAGTTAGTTTAATTGATGTAATAACATGTCAGTTGAAAGTAGCTTGCTAAATTGGAATCCATGGTTTGTAGAGAAAAGAGTAAGTGACGCACTATGTGGCATAACTCGTGAAAAGTTAGAGCATATATTAAAATTATTGGAAACACCCTTAATTAAAGATATTGTTGGCGTTAGAAGATGTGGAAAAACAACACTTTTGTATCAGATAATTGATTACATAATAAGGAATCTGGCAAAGCCGGAGGATGTTTTCTTAATCAATTTTGAAGACCCTATAATATACAATACCTCATTTGATGATATTCTGAGTTCAATAAGAAGGATGAATCCCGAGGCGAAATACTTATTTTTAGATGAGGTTCAAGAAAAAGAGGGCTGGGAGCGTTGGGTTAGAAGTCTTTTTGATCTTAGGGTTTTCAAGCAAATATTTATTACTGGGTCATCGTCCTCGTTGCTTAAAACTGAATTTTCTAAATTACTTACTGGTAGGCATATTACGGTTACATTGTTCCCCTTTTCATTTAAAGAGTACTTGATTTTTCACAAATGGCCTAGTTTTGAACCGAGATATTTATCATTGCATAAGGATGAGCTGCTCTTTTTTCTGAGAAACTATTTGAAATATGGTGGATTTCCTGAAGTTCAAAGTGTCGATGATGTCTTAAAGGTTAAGATTCTTAATGATCTATTTGATGATATAGTTGCTCGTGATATAAGTGCAAGATACAGAGCTGATTATTATATATCTAAGAGGATAGCCTATTATATTATTTCAAATATTGCGAAGCCGTTGAGTCTTAGGAGCATTGCAAATGCCACACACACCTCTGTAGATACTGTATCTAAGTACATAAATTACCTTATAGATTCGTTTCTGATACTGCCTCTTAGAAAATTCTCTTTCAAATTAAAGGAACAAATGAGAGAGATAAATAAGTACTATTGTATAGATTTGGGGCTTGCTAATGTTATTGGTTTTCACTTCTCGATAAATATAGGGCGAATCATGGAAAACTTGGTTTATATTGAACTTATAAAGAGATTTTCTGAGGACAAGTCAATTGAAATTTATTATTACAAAGCAAATAATAACGAAGTTGATTTCATTATAAAAAGAGGGCTGTCTGTAATCAAATTGATTCAAGTTTGCTATTCTTTTACTTCTGAGAGGACAAAGAAAAGAGAGGTCTCTGCATTATTAAAAGCCATGAACAAATTTAATATTTCTGAGGGATATGTGATAACTTGGGATTATGAAAAGATAGAAAACTATAATAATAAGAGGGTCATATTTAGACCGTTATGGAAATTCCTATTACTTGATGTGGGAGTGTCTAAACAGTAAAATAATAAAATCGCACTCCTATTGAGACACGGCCTTAAATGAACCACTCTAGTGGAGCAGCTCCCCAATACCAGAATGCTATGCCTTGTATACTTGCTTCTGCTAATATCTTGAGCCTGTTTTTTAGGGCGTCGTAATTTTGATAGAAAACTGTATGCCTAATATTGTTATCATCAAAGTACTCGAAATAGTATTCCAATGACTCGTTATCCATAGATCTTGAGGCTTTGCTTACTTTCAACAGCTCTTCTGCTTTAAATACTGAAACTCCAACGCCAGGTCTATCCTCGGCCCAGTCATACCCATATAATGGCAACCCGATAACAATTTTTTCGAGAGGTACTCTAAACTTTGCATAGTTTATAATCTGCCTAAGCCAAAATGTCGGAGTCACTGGTCCAGGACTTGAGGTTGCATAATGATAATCATACGCCATAATAACTATAAAATCGACCACTTTTGAAATCTCCGAGTAGTCAAAAGCTCTAAACCAATCTAAACCTATACTATCTACTCTGGGAGGAACATCAATGGATAGTTCTATATCTGGTAGCTCTGACTTTATCTCTCTCAGAAGGGTAATCAGGTTTGTTGATGTAGCAGGAGGTATGTTCTCGAAATCAAGATTAAAACCAGAGTACCCAAGTTTCCGCCTTAAATACTTGAGCTGGCTGATAAAATTGTCAATGGCACTTCTGCTTGATATGAAATCTTGGAATAACGCTCTTGAAAATCCTACACTCTTCTCATGGTTGCTGATGAGGGGAATTAGTTTCAACTTGAATTTCTTAGCTGTATTAATTATTATCTCATCGGCAGTACCCAGTATGTCACCATCTCTAGAGATAGTATACCAAGTTGGCGATGGATGTGTTAACAACATAGGGTTTTTCATAAAGAGTGAGTAACTCATTTCGTCCCAAGGTACAAGCCATGCCAGACGAATTTTAAAAGAATCATAGTCAGTCATGT
>JAGGXT010000283.1 GCA_021162905.1 Candidatus Odinarchaeota archaeon
ATTCTATATCAATAAAAGGGATACTCTTCCAATGTTAGAGTTACAACATTGCTATACCTGAATTTATACTTTATTTCTGATCTTTTATTAAGAACAAGCTTGTTTTTTCGTCTATTTTCCTAACGATTTTCTTCTTTAGTGGGAGTATGAAAAGTTCGCCTGTTGCACCAGCTAATGTCCCTGGGAATAGATGACCTCCATATACATGCCCTTTTTCGTCGGCTATCGCTATATGAGCGTGAACAACTATTGAGCCGTCTTCCTTTCTTGCAATGTTACCCATGCATGAAACAATTTCCATATCTTTTTCGAAAATATTCTTTAGATATTCTTTCTTTTCCATATCAAAATAGCCTATAACTGCTCTAGATACAGCTCCAATCATATTAAATACTGCAGCATTAATATTATGTTCCTCCGCAGCGCTTTTTATAGCCTCATATATGTCCTCACCAGTAGTTAATACCCTAATAATCACATTTCCCTTAATCTCATCAAGGAACTCGAGCATGTTCTCATCTCCGGACTTTAAGAAATTTTGCCCCAAATTTAATTAGCCTATAATGCAATAGGTATAAAAGACTTTGCTATTAATATAATAAAATTATATGATGAAATCAATAAGACGTAGAGCCTTAAAGGGGTGTTTCTTTGAGAAAAACAAAGATTTTAGTAACTATCGGGCCATCATCGTCAAAAGAGAATGTAATTTTGAGATTAATCCGAGAAGGTGTGGATGGTTTTCGTCTAAACTTCTCTCATGGAACACACGAAGAAAAGAGGAAAATAATACAAATTATCAGAAAATTTGAGGAAAAATTCAAACAAGGGATTCCCATTATAGGTGATTTACAAGGACCAGTTATAAGGATAGGCGAAATAGGCGATCTATGCGTTCGTCGAGGAGATACGGTATATTTGATATATGGCAAGAAGGGTGATCCAGAAAATAAAAAAATTCCGATACCAAATGAAGATGCTTTTGCAATGATTGATGAAAATGACTTAATTCTTATTGAAAGTGGACGAATTATAATTAGAGCTGACGAAATAATAGACAATGAAATACGCGGCACGGTACTTTTAGATGGAGTTATAAAATCTGAAAAAACATTTGCAATAAAAGGAAAAGACATCCCACTGCCAACACTAAGCGAAAAAGATATTGAGGACGTAAAGTTTTGCGTTGAAAATGACTTAGATTATATAGGATTATCATTTGTAAGAGATCCTACAGATGTAATAGGTCTCAAAGAACTCTTAGAAGAGTTTGGGAAACCTGAAATTAAGGTTATTTCGAAAATAGAGACTAAACAAGCTGTTGAAAATATTCGTGGAATTTTAAAAAGAAGTGATGCTATTTTAGTAGCACGAGGAGACTTAGCCATATACTATGACTTAGAGCGTATTCCTGAGATACAACAATATTTAATAAGAGAAAGTAGAGCTCATGGAAAGCCTTCTATTGTTGCAACTCAACTCTTAGAATCCATGACCACAAATCCTATGCCAACAAGATCTGAAGTTGTTGATGTAATGAATGCCGTCAAAGAGGGCGTTGACTCCTTACTACTGACTGGAGAAACAGCAATAGGCAAATATCCTATAGAAAGTGTTATTTGGCTTGGAAAAATAATTCAAGAAGCTGAGGAAACACAACAAATAATGCAAGTTGAATCTGTTGATGAAACTGTGTATGATAAATTCGCTCATGGTGTAGCCCAAATGGCAGATACTCTGAATGCAAAAATAGCTGCGTATACTCGTAGCGGAACTACAGCACATAGATTAGCCAGATATAGGCCAAAGTGTGATGTTTACGCATTCACACCACTTGAAAAAATAGCAAGACAGCTTAGAATGATCTGGGGGGTGTTACCATTCTTGATAGATGAACTTGAACCTCATGAAGCGTTTTCAAAAATTATAGAAATATTAAAGAAAAAGAAAAAAGTAACATTTGGGGATATTGTAATACTAACAACAGGGATGGCAGTAGGTACAACTGATACAATAAGAATAGAAAAAGTTGGAGTAAAAAGAAAGGTATAAGAGTCTAAAAGCCTAAAAGGATATATACTAACCCACTGCTGCAATTTTATACATGGTTCACTTTGGAGGATTGCACATGGTAACGAAGCAAAGAGCACAAATCATTGTGGTCTTAATGATTATTTTTTTGTTGCTAAATTTATCTCCTATCGGAATCTATCAGTCATTGCAAGCTGAGTTAAAGATTTTTCGATCAAATATAAATAGTAATATTGATGACCTAGAGGTTTTTATCCGAAAAACAGTGGATCGCTTAGCTTATGGTATATATTTACTTAAAAAGAAAAATAATATTGCTAGAACGCCTTTCTTTCCTGTATACAACTACAAAACTCATATTATTGAAGGTTTAACGGCAACCAGTATACCATTTTATATCTATGCGTTTGCAATTACTGGGAATTTTACATATCTAGGCGAAGCAATGCTATCAGCAATTGCTCTTGAAGAGTATATAAATGAGAAAGGTATACTCCAACCATTTGATGAAAATGGATCTATAAAATATACTCCTACTTCTGGCAATCTGTTTTATCCGCAATTCTTCGCGTGGCTATCCCTTTTCGATCCTCACTTTTTAGATATCGCTAAAAAAATGACTGATGCTGTTATAAAGTATTTTATAAGTGAATATGGCCTTCCATATAAAACAATATACCCTGATGGTAAACCATCTAAGGATACCGTTTATCTTCCTTTTAACGTTATAAGTTGCATTGCTCTATTATCAAAAATGTATGAGTTTACTCTTAATGAAACTTATTTATCTACTGCAATAAAAATAGTTTTATCAATCTTCCAATACTTGAAAAACCCTAAAACAGGACTTCTTCACGATAGCTATAAAATAACAAATAATGGAATTGAAGTCAAAGACAACTTCCAAAGAGTATATTCAGCTGGGCTCATTATTGGAAATATGCTCTATCTTTATTTACTAAGTGGAAATGAAAAAATTCTAAGGTTATTAAAAGACTATGTTCAATCTGTTAAAAAGTATTTTTGGGTAGTTGATAAAGAAGGCGTATCGCACTGGGCCTACCGAGTGTATGTTTCTGGTAATATTGCTTGGGACACTATTGAAACGAACTTCTTTAAGCTTGATTACTATTTATTACTTTATTATATTTACGTAGAAAGAGATCCAGTGCTTTTAGAAAGAATAATAACAGATATCAATTCCACAATAGCTTATAATAGTCGCAACTATATCTTTACACACTCGCCTAAAGATTTTACTGCCTTAATATATGGTCAACTAAGTAGCTTTGTTTATCTGGTAACTTTATTAAAAAGATTAGGCTACGCTGATTTTACCCAATGGTTAATAAAGCACTTTTATTCTGTTGTTAATGCTTTTATGAAAGAATACGGATTTGTTAAGTCAATATATGTAATAAGTAATGAAACATCGAGTTATGGTCCGTTAATCACTTATCACAGCACCGCATACCTCTATAGTATGTTATATTTCACGCAAGATTATCCAGCGTGGAGCCATGTATCATTGTACCCATTTCCTTTGACATATATCCCAAACGTGGATATACCATATAAACCTTATTACTTCCTAAAACATATTAGAGAAATTAGTCCATTTTAATAATCTCTCTTCCCGATTAGATAAGTGCTTATTTTCCAAACCATTATAGATTGCATCAACTCACCGAATTTATAATCTCAGATCTTATACTAAAAAATATTTATTTATTTCTTAACATATATAATTACTTAATTTTTATTCTATACTTCTTATAATATAATAATTAAAAATAAGTAAACATAAGGCATGAGTTGGCCAAAATGTTGTTTAGAAGGCAAACTGTGTTTGTTTTAATTATCTTATTAGTGTTGAGCATACAGCAACCAGTATCAGTAGCTGCTGCGCAAATCAACTTTTACGATAATCAAGTTGGAGTTACTATACTTGTTGAGAGCAACGATTCAAAGCTTTTGGATGCAGCAAATCAGATAAAGAGCATCATAAACTCTTTCGAATATCCTATAGATGTCATATACGCTGATGAAATCTTTGACATCGTAAGGGTGGAAAAAACAAGTAACTCGCTAGCACTCATTTACCTATTTCATGGAGATGAAAGAGGAATAAAAGACCCGTCTCTGTCATGGAAGGAACTTGCTTCTATGATCTCAATGTCCAAAGTCAAAAACCATATCATTATGGCTTGTTATTCATCGAATACAATGCGTTATATAAGTGGTAGTAAAAATATTTATTTCATTAATGGAACTATCGATATCGAGATTGCAAAACTCGAGGCTTTAGGAAGAATATCTCAAATTCTTAATTCCTCAACAAATCCGAAATTTAAGAAAATCGGACAAGATATTTACACATATGTCAGAGACTATACGATAGACAACTTTCACCAAATTTTAGTTCGTCTTCTCATTCCGATAGATCCTCTTCTAAAATTTCCTACAAAGTCGGGGTTCTCTGGTCCTGCTGGCTTTATAATGGATTTAATTTTACAGTTAACAAAGGAATATCTTCAAGCCAATGGGCTACTGAATCCAGACGGTACTATTAACTTTGGCCCATTAGGCTATATCGAAATCAGCCAAGAGTTCTCTTTTGATGCTGGAGGTGGCGAATTTCCATTAAATATAACTGTAGGATATAGTATGACAGTGTATGAAAGTGGCGAATTCACTGCTGGGGCATCTGTAGCGGTTTCAAAAGAGCAGAGTGGGCATCTTGGGAAGATATTGAACATCATTGGAACGAAAATAGAAGGAAGTGGCGAGTTTGAAATAACTGGTGTAATAGTAGAAGAGCCTGTAATCCACATAGAGTTAGAAACTTTCACATTCAAAATATCATTCCAAATAGAGAAATCTCTTGATGTAAAAGAAATAATTAAAAGCGTTGCACCAGAAAGTGTTGCAGATGTAATATCTAACATTCAAAAATATGTAGGTCTCGATATCTCAGCGTCCATATATTTCGGTGGATCATTTGAAGTATTCTATGACTTCACCACAGATACTACAGAACTAACTGTTACTGTCTGGTTTGGTACAAAATTGTCGGTAACTATTGCAATAGTTACCTTTTCAGCAGGGATAACTATAGAGCTCTCCTTCAATTTTGCACCTATTGGAAATACTTTTACCGCCACATTTATTGCCTATGCCCAAGCTGAAGTAGACCTTGTGCTCACAACTTTGCATTTTGATGGTTCTTTCACTCTTGAGTGGAGTGCTGGGCCTGAGGACAAAGAAGGAACACAGATGAATATAGATATTGATAATGATGGTCTCTCAGACGACTACGAACGGATGATTGGTACTGACCCTACAAATCCAGACACCGACGGGGATGGAATACCTGATGGTATTGAAATAAGTGAATACAAGACAGATCCCACTAATAATGATACCGATGGTGATCACATAAGTGATGGTGCAGAAAGAGATTGGTATGAGACACATGGTTGCGAGCCATTGGGAGATGTTGATAATGATGGGATTCCAAATATCCTTGATATAGATAGTGATAATGATAGCCTCCCGGATGGAGATGAAATCCTTGTATATTACTCAGATCCATTAGTTAGAGATAGTGATGGTGATGGAATAGAGGATGGAGAAGAGGTCTCAATAGGAACATCACCGATAGATAGTGATAGCGATGATGATAATATGGGCGACAATGAGGAACTTGCAATGGGGCTAGATCCCACAAACAATGATACTGATGGCGATGGGCTACGTGATGGATTCGAAGAATACATTCTTGGGACAAATCCAAATAATAATGATACCGATGGCGACTCTTTAAGCGATGGTGACGAATATAATATTTATGGAACAAATCCTCTTGTTAGAGATACTGATGGTGATGGTCTTGACGACGGTTATGAGGTCTTAAATGTAAATACTTCGCCACTTTATGAGGATAGTGATAATGACAATGTGACCGATTATGAAGAAATAAAGGGCTGGTATATCTCATTTACAAATGATAGCAGTGGTACTGTTTTCATAGTAAAGGTAACTTCCGATCCACTTGATAACGATACTGATAATGATGGTGTACTGGACGGTGTTGAGAAAATCTATGGATCAAACCCACAAAATAATGATACTGATAATGATGGTCTAACTGATAATCAAGAAATATCCGGTGTAACTTATGATGGTATTCATGTGGTTTATCCAGACTCAATAGAATGGGATACCGATGGTGATACTTTAAGTGATGGTTATGAAGTAAATGTATCACACTCGGATCCAACAGATGATGATACCGATGACGACTGTCTCGATGATGGAACAGAACTTTCTATAGAAACAAACATGAATGATAACGATACCGATAATGATGGGATTCTTGATGGGCCCGAATATGATTATCTTAATAACACCAGAAATGTAGATCCAGCAACACACGATGCTGATGGTGATGGCACAATAGACATAAAGGATAATGACTCAGATAATGATGGGTTACTTGATGGTGATGAGTTACTAACGTATTTTACAGACCCGTTAGATTCGGATACTGATGATGATGGTGCAAGTGACTCCACTGAAATAAATAATATGAAAACTGATCCACTAAATCCCGACACGGATGGTGATGGGCTATTAGACGGTACTATCTCAAACCCTAACATTGTCAATGGTGTTGGTGAAGGAAATGTAGGCACACATCCTCTCGATAACGATACGGACAATGATGGACTCTTAGATGGCGAGGAAATTGAACTTTTGCCAAATGGTTTTGTCCAGATAACAAATCCATTAAATCCAGATACTGATAATGATGGTCTTCTGGATGGCCATGAGTATGAAATATTTACAGATCCAAATAAACCCGATACCGATGACGATGGTCTTCTGGACGGCTCTGAAGTAAATGGCGTTAACATAACAGGAAGTGTTCCCTCTTATTATACAATAGGACCCTTCTACCCAAATCCACTTGATAATGATACGGATAACGACGGCCTTGATGATGGAACAGAAGTATATACAACAAGAACAGATCCAACAAATCCAGATTTTGATGGTGACGGTTTAACAGATGGAATGGAAGTTAATTTTTATCTAACATCTCCTGTCGATGCCGACACAGATCATGATAATGTAACTGACTACGAAGAAATTTTCCAATGGAACTGGGCAGTTTTAAGAGTCCCTCTAAACTACTTTGTTCAAGAACCACCTGGATATCCAGAACCACCTAGGGAAGACAATATACCTCATGAAGAACGCCATAATGTTGTTACAAGATACATTGGTTATTACTTTGAGCGATTTAAGTTCAGAATAACACCTTTCAGAGGAAAATATTATACTGATCCCCTAGATCCAGACACCGATGATGATAACCTTTCAGACGGTGAAGAGAAATTCCATTCAACGAATCCAAATAATAATGATACTGATCGTGATGGTTTACTTGATGGAGATGAAGTAAAAGTCTATCATACAGATCCAAGAATCCCAGATTGCGATTTCGATGGGCTCTTAGATGGATATGAAGAGCTAACATCACATACAGAACCTCTGGATAACGATACGGATGACGATGGCCTTACTGATTATGAAGAACTCAGAATATGGAACACAGATCCCTTAAACAATGATACTGATAATGATAACTTAACGGATTCAGATGAGGTTTATGGTAGTCTCGCAGTAATATATAACCTTTCAGCTGGTGGTTTCATGTTGATGAGAGTATTCAGTGATCCTCTGAATAATGATACCGACAATGATGGTCTTAGTGATGGAGATGAAATCCTCAAATATCATTCTAATCCATTCAGTAAAGATACTGATGGTGATGAACTTAACGATAGTGCAGAAGTATCATTCTATTCAACAAATAACACAGATTTCGATACAGATAAAGATGGCCTTCTTGATGGATTTGAAATTCAGTACGGCACAGACCCATTAGACCCTGATGAAGACAATGATGGAATCCCAGATGGGAAGAAATATGACTACGACAATGACACGATCAGTGATTATGATGAAATATATACATATCATACATATATCGCTCTTGTTGATAGTGATACTGATGGATTGCCAGATCCATGGGAAATAGCGCACAGAAATACTAATCCATGTGTAATGGATGCGCTTGAGGATCCTGATAACGATAATTTAACTAACCTTGAAGAGCTTATATATTCAGCAAATCCAGATACCAATGACACGGACAACGATGGCTTATCAGATTATGATGAGGTGTTTATCTACGGTACATTACTTAATTCTAAAGATACCGATAATGATAGAATGAGTGATTTCTTTGAAGTATCTAATGGCCTTGATCCCTTAGTGCCAGATACAACACCCCCATCAATCACATCAATTACTATACCAACAAATATAACAGAGAGAGATAATGTAACAATCACAGCCATAATAACAGACGACTCAGGAGTTGATAGAGCTGTATTGTATGTTAATTATGGTGATTCGTGGATTGGCATAGAAATGACAAAACAAGACGATAATACTTTCTCAGCCACTTTATACTATGTGCATAACATAACTTACAGGGTTAAAGTGTGGGCAACAGATTATTCAGGAAATACTGTTGAGACTTCAGAGTATACATTTACATCAGCAGCGAAAAATGTAACTCAAGCAGCTCCTTCAGAAGAACAACCACCAACGGGGCTTAACATATATCATTTAATAATTATATCATTAATAGCATTCATAGCTGTAATTGCATTATCAGTAATCATTATTAGACGGCGGCGATGGAAAACATAATTCTATTCTTCTTTTTATAATTAATTTTGGCTAATATAATAGCAAAAAACTAATATATATTGAATATTATAATAGCAAAATGGTGCAAAAATTTGACATCTAATAGTGAACTTTTAATTTCATATTTAAAAAGAGTAAATTACTGGTGGGAAACAGGTAAGATTTCAGATGAGGATAAAGGAAAACCTCGAGACGAGTATATCGAACAAATATTTAAGTATCTAAAGGTAAATCGTATAATCTGTTTAACTGGGATTCGCAGGTCTGGAAAAACGACATTACTTTATCAAATTATAGATCGCCTTATTAACAATGGAGTAGACCCTCTTAAAATTGTTTATCTAAAGATTGATGATATCATTGGTATTTTAACAAATTTAAGAGAGTTAGAAGACATATATATGGAGCTGTTTGGGATAGATATAAAGACCAATCAAATATATTTTCTCATTGATGAAATACATGTAATGAAAGATTGGCAGCGCCAAATAAAGTACTTCATAGATTTTAAGTATAAATCTAAGTTCATAGTTAGTGGATCATCAAGGACTCTTCTATTCAGAGAAGCCTCAGAGAGTTTAGTTGGACGTATAATATTCATTAATGTTTTTCCTTTATCATTTAAGGAGTTCATTGCTTTTTATGGCATAAAATTATCAGTTCCAAAAATTAATCTGAGAAGATTAGAATTCGAAAAAATCAGAAGAATCTATCTTCAGTTGATTGACAAAAAACCAATTATTCAAAATAAACTCAACGAATATATCGAAGTCGGTGGTTTTCCAGAATGGTTTAAAATAAGGAATAAAATACTCTGGTACCGTCTTTTGTCAGATGATTATTTCACGCTGACGATTGCAAAAGATATTTTACTAATATTTAATCCGAGAGACCCAATTCTACTAAATAGATTGG
The DNA here is from genome assembly GCA_021162905.1 of Candidatus Odinarchaeota archaeon. The sequence continues at coordinate 9,736 of JAGGXT010000283.1, forward strand.
CTAGGGAGATCGCTAAACTAACAACTGAAAGGTTTTCTTATTTGGGGCTAGCAAATAAGTTTGATACGAGTAAGGATACCATTAGGCAATATATCTATTATTTATCATCCTCAATGTTAATTTTTATTGCTGAAAAGTACACCAAAAAGGGCTTATCACAAGAAAGATCTCCTAAAAAGATATACTTTTGGGAAGAGGGTCTTAGACGAGCGATAACTCTGGATCAGTCTATTGGCAAAAGTGTAGAAAATATAGTTGTATGGCATTTGATCAAACTTGGCGCATCAATAGATCCTTCCTTTATCCCGTTTTATTGGAAAAATAAGTATGAAGTTGATTTCATATTTGCAGTAGATGATGTTCTAGTTCCTATAGAAGTGAAATATAGGGGACATGTTACTATACCTAAAGGCTTTATTGAATTGAGTAGAAAAAAAATTCTTTTCGATAAAGCAATTGTTGTGACAAAGGACACGCTTGATTGTAAAAGATACGAAACCTTCGAAGTATTTTTTATACCACTCTGGTTGTTTTTATTAATATTATGACACAATTTACTAACATACTTTTCATCGAAAGAAATAATAGCTTATATATAGAAACCAGTATGAGAACAATGTATG
>JAGGXT010000136.1 GCA_021162905.1 Candidatus Odinarchaeota archaeon
GTTTTCAGAAGTATAAGGAAGAGTAAACATTCAAAAATCTTAGAGTTTAATCTATTTAAGAGTAGGTTGTATCATGCCAAACCAATTTATAAGGGTAAAATGGAATTTTACAATCCAGATGACGAACATCTCAGGCCTTTTCGTGCTTGGTTTGAGTATGGAAATAAAGAGTTATATATTGATCCTAAAAAGATAATATCAGCTTTGCGGTCGATAAAGCAAGTTTTTTTAGATGAAAATGATGTTTTTCCCTTTAAAGATGAACTCATATGTTTCTTTGAGGAGCAGAAAATAAAATATGAGGCAACTAAATTTTGTAGGTTTTGCCTTGTTAGTGGAACTTATACGATACTTAAGGAAAACGAATCAATAAAAGTGTACAATGAGCCTATTTGCATAGATTGTGCCTCCAAAGAAATACTAAATGAGTTGTCTTCATTAGGTATTCAAATATCTGAACACTTTATTCCCTATGTCACCAGACTGTTAAGACTAAAACGTGATTATGAAGCAATTTTAAAAATGCTTTCCAATGAAATAGACCCCCTTGCAGATAGTAAACTTACACTTTACGACATCATAGAGCCTACAAAAGAAATAGAGAAGATCACATTAAAGGATCTTAGAATTCCAGATGCATTAAAGGAGATACTTTTAAGTACGGGCATTAATATATTAACAGATATTCAAGCTAAAGCTATAAAAGCTGGTCTGCTTGATGATAAAAATCTGCTTATAGTGTCATCAACTACAAGTGGCAAGACGCTTATAGGTGAAATTGCAGGCGTAACAAAAGTACTTAAAGAGGGGAAGCGCTTTATCTTTTTAGTGCCTTTAGTTGCTCTTGCAAATCAAAAGTATGATGACTTCAAAAGAAAATATCAAAGGTTAGGATTAAAGGTTGCAATTCGGGTTGGCATGAGCAGAATTGATGTTGGAGAGGAGGAACTTGTAGTAGTTGATACCGAAATTTCTAATGCAGATATTATAGTCGCTACCTATGAGGCATTTGATTATATCCTTAGAAGTGGGCAATTTAAAGAAATTAATAACATTGGTACCATAGTCATAGATGAAATTCAAATGTTATCTGATGAAGAAAGAGGCTGTGAAATTGCTGGTTTAATATCAAGGATGATGAACATTTATCCTAGTGCGCAATATATCTTCCTTTCAGCAACTGTTGGTAATCCAGATGAATTAGCAAAAATGCTTAATGCTAAGCTTGTATTTCATGAGAGTCGTCCAGTTCCAATAGAGCGTCACGTGATTTTTTTAAAAAGCGAGTCTGATAAACTTAGATTTTTAAAACGATTGATAAATGCAGAATATTCCGTGGTAAGCAGTTATGGATATCCTGGTCAGAGTATTGTATTTACGCACTCACGTAAGCGAGCTAGTGAAATAGCAAAAGAATTGAACTCGAAAGGAGTTCGGGTGGCAATATATCACGCTGGGTTATCCTATTCAAAAAGAAGAATGGTAGAGATAGGATTTGAAAGAGGTATCTATAAAGCTGTTATTACAACAGCCGCTTTAGGTGCTGGTGTCGATTTTCCTGCTAGCCAAGTAATTTTTTATGATCTGGCGATGGGCAAGGATTGGTTGACGAATGCTGAGTTCCATCAATTTATGGGGCGAGCTGGGAGACTTGGAAAGCACGATAAAGGGAAAGTGTTTTTACTCGTTGTTCCTGGAAGAAAAATACATGCTGGCCAGGATAAAACAGAGGACGAAGTAGCTATCAGTTTACTTACTGGTAGCATAGAACCAGTTAGTGTCAACTGCAATCTTGACATGCAGGCAGGACAAATATTAGCTCATATTTCAATGATGAATGGTATTTCAGTAAACGAATTGCAGAAGATGACTTTACTTGATTTGTTTTTAACTGAGAATATCAACAATATAATAAACAACCTCGAGAAACTTAATATGCTAAGAAAGACTCATGATAACTACATACATTTAACACAACTAGGCAAGGCAGTTGCGGTCTCGTTTTTCACTCCTGAAACGGCAAAAAAGGTTATAACACTTTTAAATAATAATGAACACCCGCTTGATATTGCAATAAATATAACTCCGCTAGAAAATGTTTATATTTCCTCTAAACTTCATAATGCACTTACTAAAATTTTTAGATCAAAAGTATCAATAAAATTGTTTTCTGGGCATGTACTAGATTTGATTAATAATGTTAATTACTATAGAAAAGACTTGCCAAAATGGATTTTAGACCTTGCCGTTAGATGGATTCACGATTTCTTTAATTGTAATTGCCCTGATAGCCCATATTGTGATCATGGTCAGCTTAATGTGCTTAAAAAAGTTGTAGAGCTTAGAAAATATGGAATGACCCCATCTAAAATATCTGCTTTTATGCTTAAAAAATATGAAATCCACATATACCCCGGTGATATTTTTAATTGGTTAGACTCTCTAATTCATTCATTAAAGGGTATTAGTAGGATTGCATCTGCAATTGGTCGCATTGATATAATCCCTATGATTCAGCATGAAGTAGAGAACATCGAAACACCACAAAAGGTTAGTTAGTTTATAAAAAATAGTTTAATATCACTATATTTTTAAACAAATATGTCTTTGAATAAATCTAAAAAAATAAATTACCAATATGTAGAAAAAACACGCTCGTATCGCTTACAAAATAAACCAATTAAAGGTGTCACTATGAAGGAAGAGCTCTTAAAGATTGTTGAACAAGGTATTAAATTAGGAGCAACATTTGTTGATTTACGTTTTCAAACAGTAAATAAAACAATTCTTAAAGTTAATAATAATAAGATTGAGGTAAGCAATGTAGGTACGGATCAGGGAATTGGCATCAGAGTGTTTGTAAATGGCGCAGTAGGATTTGCTACATCTAGCTCTTTAGATGAGGAATCTATATTTTCAGCTCTTAATTCTGCCTATAAAATGGCTAAAGCTAGCAGTGAATCCATAAAAATACGTGTTAACCTAGCTGACATCAAGATTCAAGAAGATACTGTTAAAGCAAAGTTAGATATTGACCCAAGAAACATATCGGTTAACGAAAAAATATCTAACATTATGCAAATCAATACTTTACTACTTAAAAGTTCAGAGTACATTAGAAACAGTACTGTTGAATATGCTGATCTTGTAATTAACCAAATTTATGTTTCAAGTGAAGGTACATATATAGATCAAGAGAAGGTTTATGTATGGACAAAAGTTGTAGCTACTGCTAGACGAAATGATATTTACGCATCAGCAAGATACGAATTTGGATCACCAAAAGGCTATGGCATATGGAGCGTTGAAACACCAGAAAAAATTAGTGAAGTTATGAAAAATCGTTTGCTTAAACAACTTGACGCTAAAACACCAAAGGCTGGATTGTTCCCTGCTGTCTTAGCTCCTGAAGTAGTTGGTGTATTTACACATGAGGCATTTGGTCACTTGGCAGAGGCTGATCTAACATTTAGTGGTGCCGTCACCTTAAATAGATTAGGGCAGAAAATCGCATCTTCTCTTGTAAACATATATGATGATGGTACGTTAGAAGGAGGTTTTGGTAGTTTTAAATATGATGACGAGGGTGTGCCTGCGCAGAAAACATTACTTGTTAAAGAAGGGAAAATTATAAGTCTCTTATACGATAGATATCATGCATCCTTAGCCAAAGTAATGCTCGAGAGAATGGGTACCTCAGCAAATGAATTTAATACGGAACCCACAGGAAATGCAAGGGCTGAAAGTTATCGTTTTGCTCCAATAATCCGTATGAGAAATACATACATTGCTCCTAGGGATTGGACAAAAGAAGAACTATTTGAGGATATAAAATTTGGTTATTATCTAGTATCGTTTAGAGGGGGGCAGGCGAATCTAGACGGAACATTTCAAGTTGGTATTCAAGAAGGCTATGAAATAATAAATGGTGAAATTGGAGCGCCGGTCAGGAATTTATCAATAAGCGGAAATACATTAGAAACTCTCCTCTCAATAGATGGTATAGCAAATGATCTAGCATTTGAGTCTGGTAGGTGCGGTAAAGGTCAAACCGCATTTGTAGGTAGTGGAGGGCCACATATAAGAGTAAAGAAAATAGTAATAGGAGGCCGTGAATGATGGAACATATAGAAGAGTTATGTAGATATGCAATAAATAGTGCTTTACAATTGGGAGCAGATGAAGTAGAAGTATATGCCCAAGATGAAATTGAAATGTCCTTATCGATCAAAAGAAATGAGATTAGAGAGACTCAATTTTTCTCAGATAGAGGATTAGGCATTCGCGTCGTCGTTGGGAAAAGATTGGGATTTGCGTATACAAATGACTTAAGAAGAGAAAAAATTGAAGAAACTGCAAAAAACGCAATATCCCTAGCTAGAGCAAGAAAACCAGATAACGATTGGACTGGTTTTCCTGTTTCTAAAAAATATCCAAATGTAGAGGGGCTTTATGATAGGCGTATAGAGTCTATTGATGCGAATGATGTTATAGAAGTAGCAATGGCCCTTTTGGATTCAGCGCTTGATTATGATCCCCGTATAGTGTTTGCTATGGGCGGAGTTGGTGTTGATAGAGTAAAAAGATTCATTTTCAATACTAATGGAATAAGTGCTATCGATAAGGGTACATTCGCATTTCTCTATAGTGGCCTTATTGCTCGTGAGGGTGAAAATGTTTCACCTTTGTCCATAGAGCTTGATGTTTCTAGAAGCTTTAAATTAAATCCAACAGAAGTAAGTCAAGCTTGCGCTGAAAGGGCTGTTAAATCCTTAAACGCAAAGAAAATAAAATCTGGAAAGTACGATGTTATTTTCACCCAATACGCATTTTCTCAAATTCTAGAGTATACATTGGTTGAAGCAATAAAAGCGGATAATGTTCAAAATAATAGAAGTCCATTGATAGGAAAGATAAATCAAATGATACTAAATGAAAGGCTAACAATTATTGACGATGGAACGTATGCTGGCGGTTTTTCTTCGGGAAAGTTTGATGATGAGGGCGTTCCATCACAAAGAACTGTGATATTCGAAAAAGGGGTCTTAAAAAGTTACTTATATGATAATTATACTGCTAAGAAATTTAATAAAGAAAGCACTGGGAATGGACTAAGAAAAGGTAGCAGCATTGGTGCATCGATAGCTTACACACTTACACCATCTATACATAAAACGAATTTGATAATAGCTCCTGGCAAAGCATCTCCAGATGAGCTGATTAGTGAGATAAAAGAAGGAATTATAGTTTGGAATGTTCAAGGGGCTCATTCTAGTAATCCATCAACTGGTGAGTTTAGTGTGGCTGCTGCTCCAGCATGGAAGATAGAAAATGGCGAAATAGCATACCCTGTTAAAGGTGCATTAGTTTCTGATACAATATTTTCTATGCTATCAAGAGATTTGATTATTGCTAATAACTTAAAAATGGATATTGGGTACATTCTTCCGTGGATACTCGCCAGAAATGTTCCAGTTGCATGTCAATAATGAATCATCAAATCACAAACTATATTACTCTTTAAATTTCCTTTTATTATGATAGAAATGGGTGTAAATCTACGACCTTTAGTTCGAGTTACTAAAAAGATAAAGTTTGAACATTTAACTGGGAAGAGGATAACTATAGATGCTAACAATACACTCTATCAATTTCTTGCACTTATTAGAATGCCAAATGGTAAACCTTTTACTGACCCTGAAGGTAATATTACATCCCATCTTATAGGCCTTTTTTACAGAACAACCAAACTCATTTCAGATTACGGTGTTCTTCCTATTTTTATCTTCGATGGTAAGCCGCCGAGGTTCAAACAAAAGGAGCTTGAGGAAAGAAAACTAATCCGGACTAAGTTGAAGCAAGAATATATAGAGGCAATTAGGAGAGGTGATCTAAGAACTGCGTGGTCAAAGGCCGTAAGAATGGATTCTCTTTCAAGGAGAATGATTGATGATGCAAAAAGATTGTTGACCTTAATGGGGGTTCCTATAATTCAAGCTCCTAGTGAAGGAGAGGCTCAAGCTGCATATATGGTAATGGTAAATGATGCATGGGCCTGCTCAACGCAAGATTATGATGTTTTACTTTTTGGAGCACCACGCATAGTTCGAAACTTAACATTTACTGGAAAACGCTTCTACAGGAGTAAGGGTATAGCTGTACCATTAAAGCCCGAATTGATAATACTTGATGATTTGCTAAATGATTTAAAAATAACTAGAAAGCAGCTTATTGAAATAGCTTTCCTAATAGGAACAGATTATAATGAGGGAATTAAAGGTATTGGGCCTAAGAAAGCATATGAGTTGATTAAAAAATATGGTGATATAGAAGCACTACCTACTAAGTATAAAATGAAATTGGATGAAAATTATGATAAAATTATTTCTTTCTTTACTAATCCGCCAGTCACAAAAGATTATAAGATTTCATTTAGAAATATTGATGAGGAAGGATTAATTGAATTCCTCTGTGATGAGAAAGGTTTTGATGAAGAGAGAGTAAAAGATACCATTAAAAGGCTCAAAAAAGGGCTTATGAGGGGGATACAGACATCCTTAGCCGATTTTTAGGAGAAAATGTATGTGAAATTTTAATTGGAACGTCTGGTTGGTCTTATAAAGATTGGATTGGTATCCTCTACGAAACTGAAGATAACATGCTTGAACAGTATTGGAACGTATTTAAGACCACTGAAATAAATTCAACATTTTATGAATATCCGAGCCCATCTTTTATCCAATATATTGCAAGAAGAAGTCCTAAAGATATGATTTTTTCAGCAAAAGTGCATAAAGATATAACACATAAGAAGATGCTCAAAACTAACCTTGCTGTAGATCGAGAACTAAATAAATATTTGGAGTTAATGAAACCTTTAATTGAATCAAATAAATTAGGTGTGTTGCTTATTCAACTTCCTCCATACCCTCCAAAGAAATTTCCTACTATAGAGGAATTCCTTAATTTACTTCCAACAAATTTAAAGTGGGCCATGGAGTTTAGGCATGAGGATTGGTTCAGTGAGGAGTATTTTAAACTTCTTGAAAAATATAATGTTGGTTATGTAATTGTTGATGAGCCTTTACTTCCTCCTGTTTTGAGGATTACAACCAATTTTGCGTATATTCGCTGGCATGGTCATGGAAAACAACCTTGGTATTACTACTTATATTCGGAAGGTGAACTAAAGAATTGGATTCCAAAACTTCGTGAACTTGAAAAGCAAGCAGATATTATATATGGGTACTTTAATAATCATTTCAATGGATACGCAGTTATTAACGCGCTTCAAATGTTACGTTTACTCGGTATAGCAAACTCTAAGCAATTGGAGAAATTGACTGTAATCGAAGAAAAGCTTAGGAGGCCTACACTAATTAAAAAGCTTCCAAAGGAGTATCGTAATAAAGCTTTAACACCTGTCGAACGATTTTTGCTTATGCTTACTGAACCAAAACGTTTTGAGCGAGGGAAAAAAATAGATAGTAAAGAAGTTTTAATATTAAGAGCCGATAAAGAAATTATAGAGGGCCGAATCAAAAACTATTTCTTTAAGATAGACTCAAACTTGAAAGAAATACATCACAACTGTGATGATTGGCTGAAACAAGTATCTAAGAAGAGATTTTGTAAACACATGGTCAAGGTATTTCTAAGCCTTCCGCCTGATATTTCTGAAAAAGTACTTAGTGATATAGTTAAAAACTACGAAGAATGGAAATTCAAAGCCTAGAGGATAGTGAACAGTATGCCAAAGAAAGAATGCGAATGGGTGGTGGGAATACTATTCTTACAAATCCCAGAAGTGAAAGAGAAGAGAATAACTAAAAACAGAGTTTTAAAGCTCTTAAAAGGAGTAGAAACGGCAGATATAAAATTTCTAATTGCAATAAAACCAGATATTATTATTTTCATAAAACAAAAAGGAATTCCTAATAAGGAAGTGAGACGATTGGCAGATGTTGCATTAAAAACGGAATACAGAGGCATTAATAGCTATGTTTTTTCATATATTACTATAAAAAAAGCGTATAAGGCAGCTAAAGACATTCACTATAAACTAATAAGTAAAAGAGCTGGCTGGTATAAATAAAAAATAATATTGAACATGATAAGTATGTTTTTAATTAACGCTTATATCCTATTTTTCTGAGGAATTCCTTTCTCTCTTTTATCTTATCTTCATCTTCTACTCCTAAGGGTGTAAATCCGTCTACTACTCCTAAAACGCCTCTACCTTGTTCTGTTTTAGCAACTATTACTTGTACAGGATTTGCAGTTGCACAGAATATTCTAAGAATCTCTGGAGTGTTTCGTAAATAAGGCAATACATTGATAGGATAACCATTTTTCAAGAATACGACAAAAAAATGTCCAGCTCCAACCTTCTTAGCCGCTTCAATAGCCTTATCTATTAGTTCTTTATCGTTGCCATCAAATCGAATCAATCTATCTCCTGATGCCTCGCAAAAAGCAATACCGAACTTTATGTGTGGTGATGCATTAACAAGAGCCTCATAAACATCTTCCACAGTTTTAATGAAATGTGACATACCTAAGATTATATTACATCCTTCTGGGACCTTTATATCAACTACATCGAATTCTACTTTTGCGCACATTGTACCATCCTCCAGTTGATAATTTAGGTTTTCGATCCCAATATTATCACAATAAATTATCAATAAATTATCTCTAATAATTATTAAGATGAAATTTCAACTGTTAAGATATGCATAACTTTAATAATTATTTTTGAGTTATCAATCTTAAAGGGTAGTCCCGTGGTTGAGTAAGGGCAGAGATTTTCAATGAAGCTTCTTTTCCCCCACGGGGTACACCGATGCGGCGCCGGCTCTCGAGTCACCGGCGCCACAATCTTCTATAAACACAAAATAGATTAAGACCAATATTAATAATATTTTTTAGTTTTAATAATAAGAGATTTTTTCTCTATTGCGCTAGTATAATAATCCTATGGAGATACATGACTTAGAATTGTCGTGTGGGTTTAATATGACTAAAATTAAGGTTGACCTTTTCACCTGCCCGGTCTGTATGAGTGTTATTGATTATCTAGAAGTGGATTTAGAAGAAACAGAAAAAGTTTTTTTGGAAACGGGAAAGCCAGTCCCTGTAATAGTTACATGTCCAAATGGGCATGCCCTGATAGTATATGTTTATATAAATATTGAAAATAATAAAAAGAGAGCCTTGATTAGACAAGTCAAATCAGCCATCGCTGTGACGAGTTCAAGTAAAGAAAATACTGAAAAAGAAGAAAGCGAATCTAAGAACGCTCTATCTAAAGCAAAAAATTGGTTAGAAGGACTATAAGTAGAGGTGAGATACATGACTATAAATAGTGTTCATATAATAAATAAGGAAGGGATCCCCATAATATCTATATCCTCTGGTAATGAGCCTATTGATCCAGAAGTGATGAGTGCTATCATTACAACTCTTAAAGCTTTAGCAGAAACCTCAAAGGTTTCTGGAGGAGAATTAGACAGTTTCACAATCGGTAATACTCAATTTTATGCGATAGATATTAAAAATAAAGAACTAACAATTGTAATTTCCGTTGAAAAGCCAACAAAAAGTGATTTTTCTAAGATTGATCAAATCAAAAATGTGGTAGTAATCGAAAATGACATGTCAAAAATTAAAGATAAAATAAATGAGATTTTATATAAAGAAAGTTTGCTTGATAAAACTCGAAAATGGGCGGATGAAGTTTGGGGCTAACATTGCTTGAAGGATAAAAATACACATAGATAAATTTATTTTTGCTTAAGCTATCGTTATTCAAGTTCCGCATAGCACAAGGGTGGGTATTTTTGAAATGACTATCTTTGAATTAGTTTTCCTTGGAACTGCTGGTTCTATCCCGACAGAAGATAGAAATCTAAGCGCTATTGCACTGAAAAGGAAAAGGGAAGTGTTTCTTTTTGATGCAGGTGAAGATGTTCAACGACGTTTTATTAAGGCAAAACTCGGGCTTAACAGACCTTTAAGAATTTTTATTACTCACATGCACAGTGACCATATTAATGGTCTACATGGTTTATTGTCAAGATTTGCGATGGAGGACAGGAGTGAGAAAGTTGAAATTTATGGGCCTCCTGGAATACAAAAATACCTTACGTGTATATTAAATGTCGAAGATATATCAGAGAATTCATATACGCTAGAAATATATGAATTCGAAAAAGAGCAATGCCTTGTAGAAACAGATGAGTATTCAATTTTTGCGATAAAGGTAAATCATAATATCCCTTATGCTTTTGGGTATATATTCTTAGAAAAACCTCTCCCAGGGAAGTTTCACCCTGAGAAGGCAGAAGAACTTGGTATACCTAAGGGTCCGTTATGGAAAAAATTGCAGACTGGAGAAACTATAGAAATCAATGGTAAAATTATCCGACCTACTGATGTAATGGACCCTCCTAGACCAGGAGTAAAAATAGTAATAAGTGGTGATACCACCTATTCTGAAAATTTAATTACTCATGCTAAGAATGCTGATTTTCTAATTCATGAGGCAATGTATACACATGACCTTGAATATGAAGCCATACTTAGGGGACATTCAACAGCAAAACAAGCAGCTCTAATTGCAAAGAGAGCTAACGTTAAAATGCTGATATTAACACATATTAGTGCACGTTATAAGGATCCCTCAAAATTAGAAGAAGAAGCAAAAGCTATATTTCCTAATACGATAGTTGCTTATGATTTGCTCAGGATAAAAATAAGATAATCATAAAATTTTTATTCTGGCGGTTTCCACCTTTTTATATATTCATCCAGAAAACCTCTTTGTTTTAAATATTCTCCGTATGTTGCTAGTGCATGCATAGCTCTTACGGCTCTCTCGGGTGTTGGATATGCGGGTATACCTACTTCATCAAATGAATCTCTTAAGTAGCAGGCATACTCTTGAGATCCAATATCACAAGCAACTATAGGTTTATTGTATTTTTTCATAAGATTGATAAATCTATCCGTTATTGTATCATCAAGCATAGGAACATGGTGTAAGGCAATCACTACCAGCCCATCAATATGCGGGTCTCTTAAAAGAACATCCGCTGCGATTTCAAACATTTCTGTACTTGCACTACCAGTTAAATCTACTGGATTAACATTAGTTGCAAATTTTGGTAATACACCCTCCTTCTTTAGCTCTTCAAATTTATTATATGTTTCTTCTGGCAATTTTATTATATTAAGGCCCATCATCTCTGCTGCGTCGGTTGCCATTACTCCTGCTCCTCCTCCGTCTGTTAAAATTGCGATATTTTTTCCTCGAAGTGGTCTCTGGAATATTAATGCTTTTGCCATGTCGAACATATGCTCCATATCTTCAGCTCTGAGAACCCCTGCTTGTTTGAATGCAACATCGTAAATAACATCACTTCCTGCAATGGCAGCTGTATGACTAGCTGCAGCTCTAGCTCCCGCTTCCGTGCGTCCAGACTTTAATATTATAATTGGTTTTACAACACTCACCTTCTTTGCAATCTCAACAAATTCCCTTCCCCTTTTTATCGTCTCACTATAGATTAAGATAACCCTTGTTTTTTCATCTTTTGAGAGATACTCTAACATGTCGATTTCGTCTATATCAGCCTTATTTCCATAACTAACAAAACGTCTGAGACCTATTCCTTCACCTGCCATGTAGTCAAGTACTGCAATACCGAAAGCTCCACTTTGAGTTAAAAATGAAATATATCCTGGCTTAGGTCTAGGCGTACCCACAAGCTCTCTATTATCTTTAGTTCTCTTCTTCTCAGGTAAAAATAATGTATCAACACCAGAATAAGAATCTAATACTCCTAACCCGTTAGGGCCAATAATGCGAATTCCATATTTTTTCGCAATACTTATAACTCTCTTCTCCAACTCTACATTTCCTATTTCACTGAATCCAGCACTTATAATAACTACAGCTTGGGTTCCCTTTTTTCCAATTTGTTCCATCACATCAGGTACAAACCTAGCTGGAATTATTACAACAGCTAGATCTACGCTCTCAGGAATATCTAAGATGCTTCTATATATCTTATATCCTAATAATTCTTCTCCTTTTATATTTACAGGATATACCTTACCTCTAAATACACCATTTTTGATGTTATCGACAAAATTTTTAAATGTCACATACCCAGGAGAGTTAACATCAGTAGACGCACCAATAACAGCTACCGTCTTTGGGTTAAAAAATTTAGATATATTTTCATCATCGTGTTGCATGGGTATCCCTCATTCTATTTCTTTATGTAAAATACTCCCATATTTTTAAAAAATTATCTATGGATTAGTTTACTAAAATTATTAAAAAGTGAAAATACTTTCACGAGTAATTTTATCTCTTCTCTCTTTTATTTTTTATACCAGAAATCCATTTTCGGTAAGCCTTAGCTAACCTTTCAAGTGCCGATGCAAAGTCAGTAGATAAATAGTAAGTTCCTATACCTCTTTCAAACCGTATCATTCCTAATCTTTTCAAATCCTTTAAAAGTCTATAAAAAGTTGCTTTACTAACTTTATCCCTTAAATTCTGCTGAATTTTAGCAACTTCCTTCCTTGTTAAACCATTCCTTGGATTACTATATAGAATATTTAAAATATACAATACAACCTTCTTCTTATTCTCTTCTCTATCTTTGGGATATATTAAGTCGATTATTTGCTCTATCTTTAACTTTGTAGAAATATCTCGATGTCGAAAATGGATCTTTGGAAGATCAATACTATTTACTTTAGCCATAATCTCACCAAATATACAACTCAAATATAAAATATTACTAAATTGCTATGTTAGTAAATCTAATGATTTATACACTTACAGAGAAATATTTATTTGAAGCTTCAATATAAGATTATCCACAAATCTTAGGGTTGAAAGAAAATGAGTACTAAACAATGCCCTTATTGTAATGCTATAATTCCTGCCGATGCTGTATTCTGTCCAAACTGTGGCGCTCAATTAACAGCTCCACAGCCTCAACCTACGTATCAACCACCATCCCCGCCTACATATGCTCCACAACCACCAGCACCACCAGCACCAGCTATGCCTCCTGTGTATCCTCAACAACCTATTAAAGAAAAAAGCTCAACTATTGCTGCTATTTTGTCATTTTTAATACCAGGAGTAGGGCAGATCTATGTTGGAAAGGTAATGAGGGGCATCGTGGTCCTAATACTTGGGATAGTTATTGCTGTGTTCTCTATATTTCTCTTCTTCATTCCTTACTTAATATATTGGCTTTGGAACATATATGATGCATATTCACTTGCTAATAAGTATAATGAAGAATACAAAAGACTTGGGCAGCCCCCATGGTAGCCCTAGGCACTTGAAAAAGAGTTAGTGGAAAGGTAGCGGGAGTCATCTGCATCACCGCAAGGTTTATAGCATCGTCCCGCTACTTTCCAGCACATGCCCTACACCAACACATCATTAATTGA
>JAGGXT010000108.1 GCA_021162905.1 Candidatus Odinarchaeota archaeon
AGTAAATATATAATACTGTAACTCTGAAAAAATAATAAAGAAACTTTTTTATAAAATGGCTTAAAATGCATTATTGTTAGTGGAGGACGGGGAATATGGTTGAGGTTCATGGAAAATGCCCCTTATGTAAACAGATGGTCTCTGTGGATATACCAGAAAGTTTAGTAAAAAATAGAACTGCTTATCCAATAAGTATTTTGATTGATGAACTGCATTTATATCCGGAACCTCATAAACATATAGTTTATGTTGACAGTCATTTTATGGTTCGTGGGGTTAGTTATGCCCTTATACCTCATCAGAAGATCACTCAATTCTTATTTTTGGAATCCGTTGATAGAGTGGCTGAAGGAATTTTTTTTGAAATAATTGATACAAAAAATATGGTTGTTGATGCTCGATTAATGGATGGAATTCATTATGAATCGATTACAGAAGAAGTTTTAGATAAGATTTATACCATGAAAAGGTATATTAAAAAGGGACTTATTACCGAAAAAGTGACTTTTCATACAGTTTCTGTTAAAAGTCCTGGGCTTTATGTATCTCTGTACCTTTATGGAGATAAAGTTGGGGTTTTAGTATCGTTTGATAAAACTTCCTTAGATACCGAAATAATGACTAACATATTGAAAAGTTACTCTAAAGACTCACCAGAGACTGCTATCAAAGAGATACTTTTACTAGCATTAAAAGGTGTTGGTGAATTAGATCCACATATTATTTCATTTGCTTTAGATAGTCGTGTAGTTAAAGAAATCGATTTTGATAAATTAGAGAGTTCAGTTCGTGTTATTGGGGATGATATGAAAAGAATCATTGAGAAGCTAAAAAAATTTGATTATAAAGGCAAGAATATAGTGGAAATTTCTAAAGCATTAAAAATACCCCTACTCGACATCGCTTCGCTTTTTGTTATGCTTGATTTTTTCAATGCCGTATTGTTTGATGTGAGGCTAGCTAAATGAATATACATGATGTACTTAGTGAGTTACCTTTGCAAGACGATAAGAAAAATGCCATTATTGAGATAGATAAAAACTTTAAAAAGTTCAGAAAGAAGCTCGACAATACACTATTCTATTTTTTAAGCAACCGATTTGGAGAAGGAAAGCGCGAGATAACTCTTGAATCACTTGGCTATAATATAAATATATTTAAGATGATTATTGATTTCCTTAAATCTAAAGGAAAATATAAAAAACATCTTGGTGATCGAATTCTCTGCAAACTGCCAAAAAAGTTAAAACCAAGTGATGTTCTTCCTTCATATATAATGTTTTCTTCATATGAATATCTTTTTAATGTACTTGATAGCTCCACCTATCCACTCATTTCTATATTCGATAGGGAGCATCGAGATTTTTACTTGAACCTTGTAACAGATCCTTTTATAATCTATTATCACATAGAATTTGGGAAAGAAATTCTCAAGTTTATAAGAGATAGAGAAGTAAATATTCTTGTAATAGGAAATGAGTTCTTTCTTTTCCCAATAGTTCTTGAACATATTCTACCATGCAAGTTTGAGCTTCTATTTTTCTCTAAAGAACTTCCAGCCCTTATAAAGACTTGGTACTCGTCATTTAAAAAAAGAACATTTTACTGCGAATTTCCATACGTTGATCTAAAGAAAAAACTCGGCAAAACATATGAACTAATAGTTGGCTTTTTACCTTTTAGCTTCTTGGGAAGAGAAAACTCTGAGATTTTTCTTAATAACCTTTCTTTAATCCTTTCAGGAAAATTTATATTCTTCAATACAGATAATTTGCAATCGCTTTTTCTTCCGTTTGGGCTTTTTGATGAATTTATATATTATGACCTGTTTGAGTTAGAGAAATTGTTAGAAAAGTTTTCATTAAAAAAGAGAAGGGATAAGCATATATGGTTCGTTAGTCTTTAAATTTAACCTCCACCAATAACTGGTACTATAAGTACATAATCTTCATCTGTTATCTCAGTATTAAGCGTTGCTGGTTTATGGTTGACTAATACAATAATTCTATCCTCATTAATTTCTTTTTTAAAATTCACTACTTCCCTTATACGAGCTTTTCCTTCAATTTTAATTTCTTTCTCTTTAAACCCTGCTACAACTGCTGGGTAACCGAGCAGTTTAATTTTTGCCATATTTCATCAGTTCACTCCAATTTTACATATTTTTCCAATTCTGCTGCCACATCAGAAAGTCCTAATTTTTCGAGTGTGCTTCTCTTTGGAATTCCTTGCTCATTCCATCCACGAATTTCATAATACATTGAGAGGAGTTTTTCGTACCCTTCAGGATCTAAATGTTTTCCAGCAAATGGTCCCTTAGTAAGAGGTTCTTTAAACCATCTTGCTGGAGGAGTATCCATGTGACGCCCCCAGTTTCCACCATACTCTCGGATCCAGAATGCTCTAATTAAGGAGTATATTCTATCGGCGACTGTAAACATGTCATCTAGTGTGAAGCTTGTACCTGTAACCGCTGTTAGAAATCTAGGATACCATTCTAAACTAATTCCTAATTCAATCCATGGCAATCTACATGCAACAATTGATTCAAATAAACCTCCTCTTATTCTCTGAAATTCAATGACCTTTTCTACTTTTTCTCTAACATACTTATCTCTACCAGTTTTAACATCCCATGTTATTACCCAAGCATCCTTGTGATGCGCACCTATTGGAGATGTCCCATAAGCAAGAGCCATTGCAGGAGCATAATGGCAATCATATGCTGATATCTCTAAGCCTTTAACATGCATAGCCCAGTTTTTCGAATCATGCCCAATTTTTTCAGAAGCAACTTTAACACCATCCGCTAAAAGCGCACCCAGTCCCTCTTTATATACAATTTGTCTTGTTAATTCCTTAGCTTTTTCAAAATCGCCCCATTCAATTTTTTCATCTATTAGTCCTTTTTCTGAAGCTTCCATTGCAAAGGCTATATTGCTACCAAGTGAGATCGTGTCGATTCCATACTCGTCAGCTAGCCTATTTAACGTTGCTACTTTAGTTAAGTCACCAAGCCCTATATTTGATCCAAGCATGCCAACATTTTCATAATCAAGTTCACTTTCCATCCCATTTAATTCTAATACTGTATGTCCACATTGCATATTACAGAGAGGACAGCCTCTTAGTTTAACACGTACTCTCTCCATGGCATCCCCATTTATTTTATCCGCATCCTCAAAGACTCCCTCTCTAAAGTTATATGTTGGCAAAACACTATTTTCTTGGCACCAAGCATGAACAAGCATTGTTCCCTGCCTCATCCAAACTTCATAGTTTTCCGCTTTCTGTATCTCTTTGTACAATTGTTGAGTCATTTCCTTAACTTTTTCTGGCTCAGCAATATTACTTACTTCCTTTGTACCTCTGATTACTATTGCTTTTAATTTCTTAGAGCCCATAACAGCTCCCATACCAGGACGGCCACCTGAACGACCTTCCATCGATCGTATTGTTGCATATTTTATTAGATTTTCTCCTGCTGGCCCGATTAGCAACGTACCAACGTTTTTACCATGTTCCTCCATAAGTTTTTTCTCGGTCTCATATGTTCCTAGGCCCCAAATTTCTGAAGCATCCAAGAAATCAACTTTTTCATCTTCAATGTATATATATGTTGGTTTATCAGAGGCTCCGTCTATTATTATTGCATCATAACCTGCTTTCCGCATATGTATTGATGTCCATGTTCCTATATTTCCATCTCCATATCCTCCCGTTAATGGACTTTTTGCAGCCACTACCATTTTACCAGCATTTGGAATTGTTATTCCATTTAAGGGCCCAGAGGCCAGTATAAGCTTATTATCTGGTGATAATGGATCAGTACCTGGTTTTAGTTCATCCCAAAGAATTTTAATTGCAAAACCTCTGCCACCAACGTAATTTTTAGCAAGGTCATAAGAAATTTCCTGAACAGCATATTTCTTTTTTGACAAATCAATCCGCAGAACCTTACCAGTCCAACCTTTCATATTAACACCTCATCATGAAGAATCACAGCAAAACATTCCACATTAGGCGTTCGCATTAACTCTAACACCATTACCATATATTAATATTTAGAAGGAATTAGTATAAAATAAAAAAGAGAAAGTTGTCATTCTTTTAAAAAATTTTAATTAATAGAAATTATTTTTTATCCTTCTTCTTTGTAATTTCTTCTTTTATCTCATCAATCTTCCTTGTTATCTCAAGTGAATTGCTCATTAAAAGTTCAACTAACAAACTCTTGGTATTTTGTATTTCCTTCTGAATAACTCTCAGCTGCGTATTAATTTTCGTTAAATCCTTTTTTAGATCATTTAAACTACTCTTTATTTCATGAATATCTCTATTCATTAATTGGTTTATTTGCTCTAATATTTTTGATGATAAAGTATCTATTTTTTCATTAAGAGCTGCAATTTCAGAAATATCTACCTGTAATAGCTTTAAGCTAAAAATCTCATCTCTCAATTTTTCAAGATTTCGTCTAATTCTCTGGAGTTCATCGTCTTTGCTATTTATGTCACCTGGCATATTCTATCCTCAACAAATAATGCTTAGTATAATTACTCATATAGGAATGTTAACATATAAATTATTTGGAGTTCAAAGCGCATGGTTATTAAAGCTTACATAAATTGATGCTCATCAACTTTTGTCCATCAGTGATATTAATATAAAATCTCAAGACTTCTTAAATGGACAAAGCTTAATTAGAAACTAAC
>JAGGXT010000367.1 GCA_021162905.1 Candidatus Odinarchaeota archaeon
AAGTTCTAATATTCTGTTAGTTATAGTATTATCAGAAATCTTATCATCTCATATAACTTTAATATTCTATTTAAGAGAGACATTCTCTACTGGAGGAGTGTTTACATTTATTGACTTTTTAATATCCCAAATGCCTTTTATTACATCGCTAATTGCTAGTGTCATAATATTACTCATGAAAAAAAGGATTTTTATCTTCTTATCTAATAGGTATCTTAATATTTTTAACTGGATGGAGGGTCCTATTGACATATTGAGACACGAAACTTATCCAAAGAGGAGCGATTGATAATGGAAGTACTTTTAACTGGAGGTTGCGGGTTTATAGGGTCTCATATAGCACATAAACTAGTTGAAGATGACTTTGAAGTTCTAATAATAGACAATTTATCTAGAGGCGATATAAATCGTATAAAAGACATTCAGGAAAAAGTTGAATTCAAGAAAATAGATTTAAGGAACAAAGATAAATTAGAAGAAATATTCCCAAGGAAAGATGAAACTATAGTTATTCATACCGCAGCTCAAGTTAGTGTTAACAAATCTATAGAGGATCCATGTTATGATGCGTTAAATAACATAATCGGAACACTAAACATTTTAGCTCTTTCCCTGAAGTATAACGTGATAAAGTTCATACATTTCTCCAGCGCTGCTATATATGGTAACCCAAAGTATATTCCTATAGATGAGGAACACCCTAAAAATCCGATAAGTCCATATGGAATAAGTAAACTTTCAAGCGAGTATTATTCCCTGACATATGATCATCTATATGGTCTAAAAGTTGTTGTATTAAGACCCTTTAATGTTTATGGACCAGGGCAAAATCCTGACGATCCGTATGCTGGAGTAATCACAATATTCGTCTCCAGAGTTTTAAACGATAAGCCACCAATTGTGTTCGGTGGTCATCAAACAAGAGACTTTGTTAATGTGAAAGATGTAGTATTTGCAACCATGCTTGCTATTAAAGAGAATGTTCATGGAGAACCTTTCAATATAGCTAGCGGCTCTGAAGTATCAATATCTGAACTAGCAAATATTATTATTAAAGCGGCAAATAAACCTAATTTAAAGCCAATATATGAAAGTATGCGCCCCGGCGATATTGAGCGTAGTGTTGCAAATATTGACAAAGCAAAAAAGCTTCTAGGTTATCATCCTAATGTAAAATTATATGAAGGTATAAAAGAAGTTGTTGAGTGGATGAAAGCACGTAAGTGATCTCCTATGATTGTTCAATTGAATCAAATTTTACAAATGAGTATCTTCTTAAGAAGTATGGGTTTTTCGATAAGAAGGCATTATAATGAATTTTTCATATACGACGACAAAGGTTTTTTCTGTTATCTTCTCTATCGAAGGAACGATCTTATTGAAATATATCTTCCAAAATGGAGAAAAGCAGATGAGGAGAAACTTTTTCTTCTAAGAAGGAATCTCAAAAAGATATTTTCCAATCCTGAAATAAAAATTTTTAAATAATGAGGTTGCCAACATCTATTGATATAGCTCCTATTGACACAAGTTTTCATCGTTTTCAGCAGTGCATAAGTCTTAATATTAGGTGTTTCTGTTATGACATATTTTGAGAAAATACTGATAGCTAACAGAGGCGAGATCGCAGTTAGAATAATTAGAGCGTGCAGGGAACTAGGAATAAAATCAGTTACCATATACTCAGATGCTGACAAGTATTCTTTACACGTAAAAATGGCAGACGAGGCATTTTACATTGGTAAACCTGATCCACTTGATAGTTATTTGAATATCGAAAAGATAATTAATATTGCAGATGAAGCTGGAGTAGATGCTATTCATCCTGGATATGGATTCTTATCTGAAAATTATCGATTTGCAGAGGCTTGTAAAAAGAATAAAATAACCTTCATTGGCCCTTCAGCAGAAGTTCTCAAAAAAATAAAGGACAAATTGTATGCTAAACTACTTATGAGAAAAGCTGATATTCCAGTAGTCCCCGGATCTCTATCTCCAATAGAAGACTTAGATGATGCTTTAGCAGTGGCTAATGAAATAGGATATCCAGTTCTTCTCAAACCAGCAGCTGGTGGCGGTGGCATTGGAATGTATGTAGCACGGTCATCATCGCAGTTAAAGAAAATGTTTAAACAAGCTCAAAAACAAGCGTTTAATGTATTCGGAGATGACAGCATATATATAGAGAAATATTTGACCCGTCCAAGGCATATAGAATTCCAAATTATTGCAGACAAATATGGTAACGTGGTTCACTTAGGAGAGAGAGAATGTTCCATTCAAAGAAGGCATCAAAAATTAATTGAAGAATCGCCATCGCCAGCGATTTCTGAAGAAGAACGTACAATAATGGGAGGGTATGCCGTTAAAGCAGCAAAAGCAATAAATTATGATAGCGTTGGTACTATAGAGTTTATATATCAAGATGGGGAGTTCTATTTCTTAGAAATTAATGCTAGAATACAAGTAGAGCATGGAATCACAGAATTAAGAACAGGTATTGATCTAATTAAAGAGCAAATCAGAATCGCAGCTGGCGAAAAAATAGGCTACACGCAAAGTGATATAACTTTAAGAGGGTGGGCAATTGAATGTAGAATAAATGCAGAAGACCCATTCAATAATTTCTTGCCAAACCCTGGTACGATTGAGGAATACTTTGAACCAGGAGGCTTTGGAATACGGGTGGATTCTGGAGTTCGCTCAGGATCATCAGTTCCACCTGAGTATGACCCATTAATTGCGAAGTTAATGGTATGGGATATTGATAGATTGTCCGCAATAAATAGAATGAGAAGAGCTCTCGACGAATTTGTTATTACAGGAATCAAAACAACTATACCATTATATAAGATTATATTCTCAGAAAAGAATTTCATTAAAGGTAATTATAATACATTATATTTAGATAACTATTTACGAGGTTTACTTAATGAAGTATATGATGAGGAACTAAAAAGAGTTGCTGCCGTAACAGCAGCTATTAATGTTTTGATAGGAAAAAATCTTTCAAAATTAACAGCAAACAGTACAGTTCAAGTAGCTAAGAAGGTCAGACGGTATATATATCCGCAAAATCAATACGAAATCTTCTACTTAAGTAGATGGGGAAAAAGGAAAAATTTCTTCTATCGCTCAACGAATGTTACTTAATAGTAACTATAGGCTCTCCCTTTTTGACAATCTTACCTATCGATGCCCTAATATCTCTAACAATACCATCCACTTTTGCTACAATTTCATTTCTCATTTTCATGGCTTCTATGACAGCTACTGTTTGTCCTCTTTTAACTTTATCTCCGATTTTGACCTTTAACTCAACTAGTTTTCCATAAAATGGAGCAACAACGGTTCCTAAGGGGATAAATTTACTTTTATCCTTCTTATACTCAATGTATGGTGACATTGCAGATTCTGGTGGTATTTGCATATCTAAGTGCTCTCTGATTGACAGTTTAAGAGGCTTTGCATTAACTTCGATTTTTGGTGTTTCGTTCCTTTCGGAAACAAAATTATTAAGAACTATATTATATTCCTTATCGCCAATTTTGATTATTGCATGACCAAAACTATCAATTCTCTTTATCTTAGCTATTATTTTTCTTTCCCCAAAATCAATTAATAACTTATCTTTTGATAATCTTTTCACCTTAACTTTATATGCATTATTATCAACAATCAATTCGTATCTTGTTTTTTCAAGCAAATGGTAAACCCCCTACATTGGCATATTCCCATGCTTTCTTGGGGGGAGTGACTTCCTTTTATTAATTAACATTTCAAGAGCTTTTATTAATAGTGGTCTAGTTTCATGAGGCTCTATGACATCATCAACATATCCAACCTCTGCAGCTCGATATGGATTTGCAAAAAGATCTCTGTATTCTTTTATTTTTTCTCTCATAAAGGCTTCTTTGTCCTCCGCCTTTTCTAATTCTCTCTTAAATATTATCTCAACAGCTCCCTCAGCTCCCATCACAGCTATCTCTGCAGTTGGCCAAGCATATACTATATCTGCGCCTAAATGTTTACTGTTCATAACTATATAAGCGCCACCGTATGCTTTTCTGACAATAACAGTTAATTTTGGAACGGTGGCTCCTGCATAAGCATAAATTAATTTAGCTCCATGCCTTATTATGCCTCCATGCTCCTGCGCGGTTCCTGGAAGATATCCTGGTACATCAACAAATGTTACAATTGGTATATTAAAGGCATCACAAAATCTAACAAATCTTGTAGCCTTGTCAGAGGCATCTATATCAAGAGCGCCAGCTAGAACCTTAGGTTGATTTGCTATTATTCCAACCGTGTGTCCGTTAAGCCTAGCAAATCCGGTTATTATGTTCCTAGCGAAGAGTGGTTGAATTTCAAAAAATTCGCCATCATCTACAATTCTCAAAATAATATCTCTCATATCATAACTTAACTTAGGATCTGTTGGAACAATATGATCTAATTCCTCGTCCATTCTATTAGGATCATCCAGAGTTTTAACTACTGGTGGGTCCTCCATGTTATTTTGTGGTATGTAACTTAAAAGACGACGTGTCATTGCTAAAGCCTCTTCGTCATTTTCAGCAACTAAACTAGCGACTCCACTTTTCTCTGCATGTACTAAAGCCCCACCGAGTTCCTCAAAAGTTACATCCTCGCCTATAGCAGCCTTCGTAACTTTCGGTCCAGTTACAAACATGTAACTTGTCTTCTTAACCATTATTATGAAATCTGTTAATGCGGGAGAATAGACAGCTCCTCCAGCGCAAGGTCCCATTATCAAAGAAATCTGAGGAATTACGCCAGAGGCGATAACATTTCTGTAAAATATCTCTCCATACCCTCCCAAGCTTAAGATACCCTCTTGGATTCTTGCTCCACCAGAGTCATTTATTCCTATAACTGGTGCTCCGACTTCAAGTGCTAGATCCATAATCTTTACTATTTTCTTTGCCATCATTTCTCCAAGCGATCCGCCCATAACGGTAAAATCCTGAGAATATACGAAAACTAAACGGCCATTGATAGTACCATACCCAGTAACTACACCGTCTCCGGGAATTTTCTTTTCCTCTAGACCAAAGTAACGTACTCTTGTTTCAACTAACTTGTCAAGTTCGACGAAACTTCCTTCATCCAATAAGAGTTCTATTCTCTCTCGAGCGGTTAGCTTTCCTTTTTTATGCTGAATTTTAATTTTTTCTGGGCCACCGCCTAGTTCAGCCATTTTTTTCTTTTTTCTTAATTCTTCTACAAGTTCTTCGTATGTTGGAAAGCTATCTTCCTTATAACTCATATATCGTAACACCAGCTTTATTCTTCTAAAATTCTAATTGAAACATAATCATAAATTTTTATAACGTTACCATCGATATCAAAAATGAGACCACCATCATTATAATCAATATCTACTGCACGACCTATAATTTTTTTACCTTCCATATCAACACTAATTTTTCTTCCTAAAGTAATATCAAATTTTTTCCATAGGTCAAAGAGTTTATCTGGTTTACTTCTTTTTCGTATGAATTCAATTAGTAATATATTAATCTTTTTGAGAAGAAAATCAAGAATTTCAGATATATTATATTCTTTTTTACATACTTCTGAAAGTGAAATTGCTGTATCTCTTAAATCCTTTCTATTTCCTACTGGGTTATTAATATTAATACCAATACCAATAAACACATCCTGAAAATCACTTCTACATGACTCCCTTGAGTCTATAAGAATTCCAGCAACCTTTTTTCCTTCGATCAGAATGTCGTTTGGCCATTTAATTGACACACTCTTACCGCACGAATAGTGATTTATAGTTTCTGCCGTAGCAACTGCTACTAAATAGGGAATCATAAAGATTTTAGTATTGGGAATAACCCCCCGTAAAACAATAGTTACCCAAAGACCCCCCTCTGGTGAATACCAAAAGCGCCCTTTTCTTCCTTTACCACGACTTTGGACTCGTGCGGTTACAACAAAAATTGGATGATCTATTTTTTCCGCAATATCTTTTGCAACATCCATTGTCGATGTTACTTTTTCAAACTTGAATATTTTCCAATTGAGAGAATTAAAATACATGTATACCACCAATATAGGTATATTGCGAGTAATGTAATATCTTCAAAGTATGGTGGCTATCATGAGCAGTAATACAAATATAATTGTACTGCCGTTTGATAGTAGTTCGGAGTTACTATCTTATAAGTTAAAAAGAAGAATAAGTAAGATTTATTTTTTCTCATATGATGATATTTTTAGACTCAAGAATGATAAATCCCTACAAAAGGTGTTCTCAAAAAATGTATTATCAATAATTCTTCTTAGTGAATATGAGAATAAGTTATTTCAACATTTTTTCAGAAGCAGTAAGTTAATCATAAATGGTAATGTTGTAGCTCTCATTACTTCTAACACTGGACAACCATTAAATGATAAATTTCTTGAATCTTATTCGGATATTACATTTTATTGTTTTAGAACAAATGGAAATATGACAAAGGCTGCAAACATTATTTTTTCTTTCTTAAATACTATAGTTTTTGCACTACATGCTTTTGGTTTTATGGATGTCACTTTAGCTGACTTTATCTCATTACATAAAAACACCAATATTGGTTTTTTCTCGAAATATATCTCAAGGAAACAAAGTTTGGATGTTTATAGAGCAAGTAAGCTTATTATAAATAATATTGAAAAAATTAATTGTGCATTTTCAAGTAAATACTCCTTATTAAGAGGCATCCTACTATTTATAGTTCCCAGTACGATATCTATTTCTGAAATAATTCAACTTACAAATAAAATAATTAAGAAGCTTAATAATATAGACTTGAAAATTGGAATTTATCTAAGAAAAGAGAATCTAAATTGTGAGATATTCT
>JAGGXT010000319.1 GCA_021162905.1 Candidatus Odinarchaeota archaeon
AAGTATATAGAGGGTGATCCTCGTTTTTTATCCATAGGGAAGAAAATTCACACGAGAATTTATTTATGGGCACAAAAAGAATTTAAAAACCTAACAATAGCTAAGAAAGTGGGTGCTCATGTGCCAACCCCTGTAACAGTTTATAAGAATATTCTTATTATGGAATTTATAGGAGAAAACGGTCTTCCAGCTCCACTTTTAAAAGATTATCTTCCTAGAAACCCTGAAAAAATATTAGAAATAGTTTTATCTGATATTGAAAAATTATATGTGAAAGGACATTTAGTACATGCAGATTTAAGTGAGTACAACATCTTAATTCATAAAGAAATTCCATATATCATAGACATCGCACAAGGTGTTAACATACAGCATCCTAATGCATTAAATTTCTTAGTCAGGGACATAAGGAACATCCTGAGATTCTTCAGAGAAGAGGCAGGTATAGATGTCCCTGATATAGCAGACGTCTTTATGAAAATAACGGGGTTGAATCTATATGAATTTCCCGACCTATGTGAAGATACCTAAAGCTAGAATAGGAGTCTTAATAGGTAAGAAGGGAAGAGTAAAGAGGGAAATAGAGCGTCTAACACAAACAAAATTAGAAGTAAATAGTGAGGATGGCCAAGTAAAAATAACTTTAAGAGAAGATTCTATAGATCCTCTAGGGCTATTAAAAGCAAAAGCAATCGTACAGGCTATCGGTAGAGGATTTAATCCTGAGAAGGCCATGAGGCTAATTGAAGATGATACAGTTATGGAAATAATTAATATTGAGGATTTTGCATCAACAAAAAACAGTCTAATAAGGCTAAAGGGACGAATTATTGGTGAAAATGGCAGAGCCAGAAGAATTATTGAGGAGGCAACAGGAGCGGATATATCAATATATGGTCATACAGTAGCTATTATTGGTACTGTAGATGAAGTTTATGCTGCTAAACAAGCAATTTTAATGCTTTTAAAAGGAGCTCAACATGGAACGGTATATAAATTTCTAAGACGGTATAAATATAACTTGCGAAAAAGAGAGCTAGAGCGTTTAAGCAGACGCGAAACACTCTAATTTCTGTTTATTAATGTTGTTGTAATGTATTATATAAGTGTAAGATTTCTAAATAAAAATTTAAAAACTCTAGGAACATAATCATATCTCTTAATAATTCTTAAGAAGGTCAAGAGCTGAAAATCCATATCACCTTCCTCAGAGATTATTTCGTCTAATTTTGCTTTCTTAATTTCCTTGAAGAGCGCCGAATATTGGCGGTTACTTAATTTATTAAGCCAATTTCTTAAAAGTTTCATAAAGGAAAGCTCTCTGCCAAAATATTTTTTCCATAACTTTTCATACAAGGAAAGTCTACTTTTAGAAAAATCATTATTCAAGTATGCGTCAGCAGCTATTTTTCCAGCTATTCTAGCGCCAATACCTCCAAGAATTACGCCTCCACCTGTTGTTGGCTTTACATGTCCAGCAGCATCGCCCACAATTATTAAACCATTATCAAATGTTCTTGATATGGCCCCACTAATTACAACACTACCACCGTATTCCTTGCATATATGTAATTTTTTGTATCTATCTTTCATCTTAGGGGTCTTTAATAAGGCTAAAAGATTCTTCTTCGGACTTCCAGATCTTGTAGCTAACCCAATTCTTGCTATATTTTCTTTTAATGGAATTACCCAAGCAAAAAAGCCATCTGCAAAACGTCTATCAAAATGTAACTCTACAAACTCTTCTTCAACACTAAATTTTTTAACTTCTACTTGATATGCAGGCAATACATCGACTTTTTCAGATATCCCAAATTTTTTCCTTACTGTTCCACTCCATCCTTCTGCATCGATTACAAGTGGATATTTTTTATTAAGATGCTTTTTATTCCTTTTATCATAAATGTTAAGTAATACCTCTTTATCCTCTGTAACATAACGAGCCGCAATAACACGATAATTATATTTAATGAAATAACCTCTTTTTTCAATAATATCAGCTAGGTGTTTATCAAACCTATATCTATCTATTACCACAGCTTGATAGTTTTTTGAACAAACTCTAAAATTCAATCCATTAGGAGAGAAAAAAATAGCGCCTTTGACTTTATTTTGTATGAACTTTGAAGCAGATTTTCCTGAAATATCAATCCCCAACTTTTTAAATCCATTAATACTAATTAATCCAGCACAATGAAGTGGCAATCCAACTTCACTGTGTTCCTCAAAAATTTCAAGTTCTAATCCTCTCTTAGCAAGCTCTAATGCAGAAAAGAGACCTGAGGGGCCTGCTCCAATAATTGCGATATTTGAGGACATATTTTTTATCAATATTTGCCACCAATATTTTTGATCTACGGTGATATATATGGATTCAGTATCCTTTAAGCAAGTAATTCTTGTCAGAACTGATATAAAAATGTCTATTGGTAAACTCGCAGCACAGGTAGCTCATGCTGCGGTTAGCTCAACTTTAAATTGTCAAAAGGCTCATAAAGATTGGTTAGATAGTTGGCTAGAACAAGGACAAAAAAAGGTAGTCCTCAAGGTAAAAACCCTAGATGAACTAATTGAGATATGGAAAAAAGTCAAAACTGCAGGACTCCCATGTGAATTAATCAAAGATGCAGGACTTACAGAACTTCCTCCAGGAACTATTACTACTCTGGGAATAGGCCCTGCACCAGAGCAGATCATCAATAAATATACCAGTCATTTACCTCTTTTATGATGTGGTTCAAATGAAAGTACATATATTAGAACAAATTCTTGGAATTAAAACTTACTTGACAAAAATAGAAGGCATTGGTGGCATTCTAAGAAAATATATAAGTGACTTCGTAGTGGATGAGATCTTGCTAAACCAAAAGCGAGCTAGCAGCTTAGTTAAATATTCAGAAGAAAAAAAGAATGGTAATTACACGCATTTTGTCTTCAAAAAAGTAAATTGGGCTACGATTGAAGCTATTAAGTTCATTGCTCGAAAATTAAAGGTCAGTCATAAGCGTTTCTCTTATGCTGGTAATAAAGATAAACGAGCTATAGCTTTCCAGGTTGGAAGTGTTTATAACGTCAAACCAAGTCTTCTTATAAGGAAATTTCATCCAAATCTAGAGGTTTTAAATGCATGGCTAGCGGATAAACCAATTCGTCTTGGTGAGTTATGGGGCAATTTTTTTAGGATCATAGTAAGAGATTTTCAAGATTCTTCAAATATTGAAGAACATTTACGATTAATTTACAACGAGCTCCAGTCATTGGGGGGTGTACCTAATTTTTTTGGACACCAAAGATTTGGTGTCCAAAGACCAATAACACATATCGTAGGGAAGTATATTCTAAAAGGGGATTACGAAAAAGCTGTAAAAACTCTTTTAAGTGATGTTTTTGAGTTAGAAGGATCGGACGCTAAAGAGGCAAGGATATATTTAGTTGAATCTGGTTGGGATTATCGAAAGGCTATAAGTAAATTTCCGAGTAGATTAAAAACTGAAATTCGTTTAATGCAATATTTAATAAAGCATCCTGATGACTATTTAGGGGCTTTAAAATCTTTACCATTAACAATTTTTAAGATATTTATTCATGCTTATCAATCATATATTTTTAATGAGAGTCTTAGCTATCGTATCGCTGAAGGCTATCCTCTCAATATAGCTATTGAAGGTGATATAGTACTTCAAGTAGATGATTATGGATTACCAATTTCATTTCCGTACATAGTAACTTCAAAAAACATAGAAAGAGTTAATGAATTAATTAGAAAAAGAAAACTTGTAATAGCACATCCAATAATTGGTTACAAGAGTGTCTTGCCTCAAAATAAAATTGGAGACTTTTATGAAAAAATGCTCATACATGAAAACGTTGGTAAATCTAATTTTTTGTTCAAAGATCTACCAGAACTCTCATCGAAAGGAACATATAGACAAATACTTGCGCCCATTTACTGGCAGAGCGAGCCAAAAATTATTGCAACAAATAATAACATTAATTACATAGAATTTAATTTCTCACTTCAGAAATCTTCATATGCCACTATTGTAATGAGAGAATTTATGAAAACGCACCCAAGGAATTACGTATAGCCAAATAAAAATAAATTGAAAAATAAAATTAGTTAAAGTAAAATTAAAAAGAAAAAGCAAAGTGTTGTTGTTAATTATTTTTTCTGCTCTTCTCTTTCTAGGACAATTTCTATTGTACTAACATTCATTATCCTATTTCCTTCGCCTGTCACTTGTTCAGTATCTATTTTCACTTCTGCCACTTTAACATCGGGAATGAATCGTTTTCTTACAAGTTCAGCTACATCAACAGCCCTGCTGATGGATCTTCCTCTTGCCTTTAAAGACACCTTCTTAGCTCCATTGTGGAAAAGAGTTATACAAGCCAATACATAAGCCATTAAGTTCTTTTTACCTATGTAGACCACGTTTTCTTCAGACATTATGGATCCTCCTATAGCATTAATCTCTTAGATTTAGATTCTGAAACTCCGTTAATTCATAAGTAAAGAACTTTACTTTTAAAATTTTCTATTATAAACGAAATTTATCTTTCATTTATTCTTCAAACATCAAGTAAAATTTAATTAATGTAATAT
>JAGGXT010000356.1 GCA_021162905.1 Candidatus Odinarchaeota archaeon
TAATAACTGTGTTATATAGTTACAAAAATCAAATTACTTTTATCTTTTTTTATTATATTATATGTTGAGATGAGGTGTATATATGAATGCCTGTATATAAATATACAGGAACGTTAGGATTTTTGTTGT
The DNA here is from genome assembly GCA_021162905.1 of Candidatus Odinarchaeota archaeon. The sequence goes on from JAGGXT010000356.1 coordinate 130, forward strand.
CGACAATTATGATCGCTCTGTGGTTTACCCTAGTTGGTGCTATGTATAATGTGTTGATATATCCGATTAGCATCATACTAAGAACAATAGCTTGGATTTCGGTTGCTAGAACTTTTAAGAAGACCTTTTGCTATGTAACTGCGTTTTTTGTGTTGGTTCTTGGTGGACTTTTCTTTTTCCTGATACTTGGTGGTCTTGGTGAAGGAGGACCAAGTGGTTCTGAGGTTATAAGGTTAGCCATTATGGTGTGGGCAGCATATTCATTCTTTGAATTTTTAACCTATTTTATGTTAACGAAGTACACAAAAGTTTTCTTCCCTGCTATGGTTAGCATAATTGGAATAGCAATTATACTTAATGGTGCTTTCACAACAATAGATGTTTTTGAAGAATTGGTGTCCTACATAATTACTGGATGTGTATTCCTTTTAATATCCTCACTTTCAGCAATGATAAGTTTCCTAAAGTTAACGCCACCTGAGGAAGCTCCTTTTCAGTTTAGATATCCACCAGCCCCAGCTCAACCAGCTCCTCCTCTTATGGTATGCCCCTCTTGCGGTGCAAGAATTCCAATGGGATCTAAGTTTTGTCCTTATTGCGGTGCACGACTTACAGCTACCTATTAATCTCTTCTCTTTTTTTGTTAGATATCTAAAGTTAAAAGTTAAGCAGAGATGTCGTTTTGCATTATAAAACTACCGCAAGTATCAGAAAAATATTTCTGCTAAAAGCAGTTATGTGTTATAATTATTCGGATGAGTATATGACATCACCACTTTTGTTAAAAAATAGTGATTTTGTTTAAAACAAATCCAGATAAGAAAAACAAAAAATGCTTCTCATACTGGTTCTACTGTTAAAAAAAATGAAAAGTATATTAATTAATTTACTTATTTCTTTTTTCGTTTCTTATGAATTCTTCCTGTCTTTTTTCCTCTCCTTAATCGTAATACCACGAAGATAACACCTACTACACTAAGTATAATTCCAGTAATGAAAGCTGCCAAAGCTGTCTCTATAGTAAGACCTGTAACTAGGCTAACTTTATAGGTGAAATCTGCTAAGCTAGGATTATCATATATCACATCAGCAATTGGACTATTGACTTCATGGGGTCCATTATAGTCCTCTACCCAATAGTTTACTACTTGATACGCTAAGTGATCCTTTTCTCTGTATAAATTGTATACGAACAATCCGAAAGAGTATTTGTATTCGTTATAGTAGCTCGGTGCGATATCCCCTACGTCTCCCCTGTATTTTGTCGATTTACCAACGGTTATAGCATAGACGTAAGTTGAACTTAGACCCGTACTTACTGATAAACCTACACCAGCTATCGCAAAACCGGCTTCAAACTCTATTCCTATAGTGGTTGATGTTTCTGTAGTCTCCTCATGTTCCAAATCAATTTCTATTCCATTGGATCCCTCTCCCGCTCCTACGGTCATCGTATCTCTAGATTTCCAGAACCCTCTATTGCCATATAGCTCGTATAGGTGCTCCATATCCTCTCGCGTGGGATAAGTCCAGACTTGACCTATAGTATGATTAAACGTTTCACTTCCTATATCTGGATAGTTCATGTTATTCTCATTAAAGAAATCTACAGTCCATTTATATACAGCGGGCTTTGTTGGGACACTGATTGCCATAATTTGACCGACATACTCCTTTTTGGGATGCGCAATCACTTCATAGTAATAATTATCATACATTACTGTTTCAAATATAACATAATCATTGCCATAGTCGCCAATAAAATCTCTACATTCTTGGATTGTTTCTGTAATTGTATGAGTCCTTTCGAATGCTGCAGTAAACGTTGCTGATGCATGTACCTCAACAATATCAAATATGTCAGATGCTTCATACGATAGTGTAACCCCTACAGAAACACTATATCCGTTTGACTCAGAGGTTGATCTGCTAACTGCAGTTCCAAATGATGTTGCGGAAGATCCATAATTTTGAGCAATTCCTTTTATGGTCGGTGGAGCTGCCATTACTGCAATGATGTATGGTGCTGACATGCTTTGATTATGTATTCCCGTATACCTGAGTAAAATTTTATCACCCACGCAGAGAGTATGTAGCATTACACTATAATCAGAACTACTACCAAAAAGAGATTCTTTAACGTCCCATGATTTAACAGCTAGCCTATCAAAGTGACCACTTTTATCATCAAGAAAAGCAATTTCTCCTAAATCATCATCGTAGACATATGCTACAGCAATTTCACTTTTTTCGTCATCATCCACGTTGGTAGTTACTACTTTGATGCGATTAATTGAATGGCCCACTATGATGTTACCCCCTTTACTAGGTTTCCAACTAACTGTATTTTTATCAATTGATGTTAGCCCAAAGTCAACTACTAAAACCTCAAAGTAAGAACCACTGAAATCTGGTGATGCAATAATCAATTCATCCTGAGGGTCATCGTCAATATCACCTGCCGCAATAGACTCCACTGAAAAGTCAAGATAGAACTTATCGATAAAATCAGTTTTATACGTAGTAAGATTGTACCTGAAATAATATAACCATGCATACCAAGAGTTCCCAGTTACTACAACCATTTCTGTAGACTTACCTTCTGCAAAGTTGCCTGCAGTAACGAATGCAGGATATCCTCTGAACATAGCGTCAAAATCATCTGATAAATCAGCTATTACTTTAAAGTTGTCACTTTTATCATCTAGAATAAGGAAGAAGCATTTCATATCACTAGACGCAGATGGAGGAGAAGTGGTCGTAAAAAGAATCTCTGCAGCGCCGTCATTATCAATATCATACAAATCAATTCTAGAATATGGATGATATAAGCTTTCATCGGGTTTAATTTCTGTTATGTCTATCTTCTTTATTTCCTTAAAAGAGTTCTTCCAGTCGTCAACAATTCTTAAATAAAAGCTACTGTAGCCTGAGCTATCGGAGCATACAAATACTATCTCGAATAAACCATCGTCGTCGACATCACCAGTGCTAACATAAAATACTTCTTCTGTAGAAGTACTGCGTGAAATTGTAGTTATTGTCTCTAAGTTACTACCATTAACTACAATGATCTGGTTACTCTGATCCATAAGTATTAGGTCATCTATTCCATCTGAACCATAGTCTATTATAGCGACAAAACTATCTGAACCTAGAACTCTAGTACTGGAGGCATTTATATCTACAGATCCCTCGGAATTCATGGTTGCAATTATATTTTTAGGAAATAATAGATCCTCTGAATAAATGTATAAGAACACTGACTGTTTTGCCGTAAGCCAAAAGTATTTTGAACCCAGTGGGTTATCATATTCTTCTTCTGCAACTTTTGGCTGTCTGGACTGTATAGGTGTTCCAAATGGTGCAACCCCACGAAGCACTTTTTCTCCAGAAGGATAGACATCATAAACCTTGTAGTATCCTAGTTTTAATTCGTTTCCATTTTCACTTGAGACTGCATTATTTCTCTCTTTTGTGGCGAGGGATCTATTTGAAATTTGAGTACACGTCAGACTATCTGATTCATGTGTATTATTTAAAGCGCTTGCCACCAATCCACTTGTAGCAAGCCCAGAACTCGATAGTATTAGAAATATTGCAATAGATAGAAATATATATTTTCTTAGGGTCATCAATTCACCTCGCCTAAATATATAATGTATTTATTAGTTAGTTGTATATAAAATTAATAAATATTTAATTAATTAATCCTTAATGTATAAGATTATTAAAGTAATAAATATATCTATAAACAATGTTATTTTTGATATCTTATCGATCTGCTTACATTCGGAAACTATAGCATGCAAGAAAATTTAAAACCAAAAAAATAACAACGAAGAAAAAGAGAATGAACAATCATACTTTTTATGAGCCTTCTGGTGAGTCTTTATTTTAGAATAGTTTCAAAAAGTTTTAATTTAATACAAGCATAATATTATTTGTGTATAAAGCTCAGCGGTAGTTGAAGCCTTTTGAAGGAGGAAAAATACAACTATTTAAAGGAGAAGATAGAGGACCTTAAAGCGTATGTTTTCCCACGGACTGTCGATAATCTTATACTCGTAGGGTCTAGTAGGGTTTATAAGGCAAGTGACTTTGTTGTTGAGTTTTTGGAGCCATTTTGGATTGTTAAGGATTTTAATGTGGCATTTGAACTTGTTAAGAAGCATTTTAAGATGTCGGATGACGAAGTTATTAACACATTAAATATGCTCTTAGAAGATTTAATTCACTTGGCAAAGAATGAGTTACATTTGGTTAAGCATGCAAAAGTGGAAAATTTTAATATTACAACAGTATATTTGGAATATCCTGTGATGGCCGAAATTGCACTGACAGATAGGTGCAATAATAGATGTAAATTTTGTTTTTGGGGCGTAGGTCAAATAAGAAAAGCTCGTGATGAACTTTCAACAGAGCAAGTAAAGACTCTAATTAGGAAGGTACGACTGCAGGCAAGAGTTGCTAGTTTACACTTTACTGGTGGTGAGCCCACACTCAGAGAAGATCTTCCAGAGTTGATATCCTATGCAAGGAGTCTAGGACTTAGAGCTATTCTTCTCACAAATGGACGTCTTTTTTCTTCATTAGAGTATGCCAAGAGGATAGTTGAAGCTGGTATTAATGGCATTCAAATATCGTTGGAAGCTGATAATGCAAATTTGCATGATAAAATAGTAGGTGTGAAGGGAGCCTTTGAAGAAACAGTACAGGGTATTCAGAATCTATTATCACTACCAGGAGCATATAAAGAGTTTTGGGTACACACAAATACAACTATAAATCGTTGGAATGTGGAGAATGTTATTAATCTTCCATATTTCTTGAAAGAGATAGGCGTTAAAGCGTTTTCGATGAATATGGTAATTTGGAGCGGAAACGCAACAATATACAAGGAACTTGGTATTTCATACACGGAAATAGGTGACATTATAGTAGAAATCAAGCAAAGAGCCAAAGATGTTGGATTAAAGTTTGATTGGTACTCCCCTACACCAGTTTGTCTATTCAATCCTGTAGTCGAAGGTTTTGGCATTAAAGGATGTGCTGCTGCAAATGGCTTGCTAAGTATTGATGCTCAAGGTTATGTTCTCCCGTGCTCATCATTTCCTCCAGAGTATAGGATAGGTAATTTACTTGAGCAAGAGTTTGAAGAGATTTGGTTTTCAGAAGCCGCTAAAAAATGGAGATACCGAAAGCATGAGTTCATACCAGATGTTTGTAAGACGTGTAGAGATTTTGATGTTTGTGGAGGAGCTTGTCCTCTTTACTGGATTAATAACCCGTTTAAGGAGAAAGATCTTAGGATGATGGAAATTTTAAGACCAGAAAAGAATATTGTTTCAATAAATAAGTATGAGGAGGGAAAAGAAGAATATGAGGAAATCCCTTAAGCTGAAGATTTGTCTGTTCTCAATCCTAATTTTGCTATTACTTCTGCCGATTAATCCTTTGCCTAAAACATCCGCTATTACTAAAAGTGATTTACAAGTTGAATTAATTTCAGTGGACTCCATTGTTGTTGCCAAGGAGGACGGATACGCAGCAGTTTTCTATTACATAAACCTTGAAGTTGTTTCAGGAACACTACATTATATAAGCATGGAAGCAGCAGAAGGCATTAAAAACTGTTATGCAAATGCAACAGTCGATAGTGCAAACTATACAGACTACATAAGCCTTGAGCTAGAGGATGAAACGCTACGCATAAATTTTGATGTTTCTATTGATGCTCCTGCAGAAGTAAAATTATTTGTAAGATACGACTCTACAAAGAGGGTTGTTGGAGTAACTGATGATGGAGAAACCGCATATCTATTCTGGTATCCCGTTACTTTTCCAGATAGCGGTGCAAATTACACGGCTCAGATAGTCTTCTACAGTGTGCCACTAAATGATAATGATTTCAATCATACAACCCTTGGTGTCTATCAAAACGCTACCGACAGAATAGGATTTCAAGTTGGCCAAGCAACTCTCGATAATTGGGACAAATACATCCCAATGGCATATTATTTGGGAGAAACACCATATTTCAGCGTCCGAGTCTTTAAAGTAAATGTACCTGCAGATGCCGAGATACCTGTCGAGTTTGCACTCAAGAGTGAGTATTTTGATATACCTGCTGGGACAAAACCTCTCGAGGAAAAAACATTCTTTGACAGATATGGTATACTGATCTTTAGCTTTGGATCTTTAATATTTGTGGCAATGGTAGCATATGCATTATCATTTTCTATGAAAACATGGTTTCATAGACGAAAGCTAAGAAAGGAATTAGAACAGAAAGGAATTAGAACAGCAGGAACAGATTCCATTGAATTTCTTGAGGCTTTACATAATGTGGTAAACTCAGAAGAATATAAAATGCTTTTAGCAGAAGGCGAGATAAGGCCTGAAGAGCTAAGAATAGATTACGACAGAGATAGTGTTTTAGAACTGGAAGATGTAATTATGTTCATTAATGATAAGCTACGAGAGCACTATATTAATAAACTTGTTCCAGAGTTCGTTAAGATTTCTGCGATAAATCCATTGGAAGCTAGAGAAATGCTTAAGTACGCGAATCCATACTCCCTTGAATATCTATACAGAAACCTTGAAAGAGCAAGAACTATGCTTAAAGCTGGATTCATAAAAGTTGAGGAAATTTTACAGCATCCATCTCAGTTAGATAGATTTTGGAATGAATATTTGAGTACGCTGAGATTCATTGATACAACACTTCCAGCAGAATACAGAAATCTAGATTTGTATACAATTAGAATGATGAAAGAGGCATACGAAAATGAAAATGTTCAGGAAATGATGAGAGCTGGACTGGTCTCTTGGGAAGATTTAAGGAAATATACATTGCCTCAGCTGCTGGAAAAATGGAGAACTTGGAAGAAGGAGATTCTTTCTGAGGAACTGAGAAAACATGGTATCAAGAATATTCCAAAAACTGCGAGTGTAAAGGACTTACAGCAAGCTCTAGAAAAAATAAAGATGCCAGAATATCAGTTTCTACTAGCTAATGGTACTCTACACCCAGACCATGTCTTCTATTATACTCCTGAAGAAATTGTATACATGTCTGGCTATGCTAAGCGAACTGGTGTGCGAGATGCACCTACGATAATCTTTGAGAGGGCAGTGCATGAAGAGGAGGTCCCTCAGCTAGATCCAGTAGAGTATGCTATCTTCATTCAAGAAAAAGCATCAAAAATAGTTACTATGTTAGTTACCTCAGCAGTTAGAAAGAAGTACATAGAGATTTTAGATTCAAGCGAGAAAGGGTTCACAGTAAGGGTTCTCAGAAATAGGTGTGCTATCTGCAATAAGCCATTGCCTAAATTTAATTTCTACATGTGCCTTACATGCGAATCCACGGGCCATCTTCAACATCTAGTTGATGAAAATGGCTTCTGTAGAATATGTGGTGATAAAGCAAAAGTTATCGAAATCAAGCCAAAATATTATGAGAAACTATTAGTTGAATTGGCCGAGGACGGTTTCCTTTCGGTTGAAGATTTACAACAAGTCCTAGATGTGATAGCAAAGCGAGTACAAAACATGGTTTGGAGAGCTGATTGGAATAAAATTAGGAAAAAACATGAGCGGTATATACGAAGACAGTGGTATCGTGTGTATCATAGTCCGTATCCATACTACTACTATTATCGTGGCTACTACTATAGAAATGGCGATATGGACTGGTTATGGATGTGGCTTTGGTTAGATAAAGAATACCAGAAATTGTTTGATGGAATTAGGAATTTAATTCCTCAGCCAGGTAACTTTAAGCTTCCTGAACCGCCTAGCTGGCTGCCAGATGAGTTTAAGAAACTACCTGAATTTGCTCATCACCAGATAACTGAAGCAATGGAGAAGTTCGTTATACCTAAATCAATAGAAGAATTAGCAAAGTCTCTGAAATTAAATGTTGAAGAAATGGTCTCACAGCTTGAAAATGCTACAGATCTCATCTCAAAACAGCTAACTAATAATTTCGAAAGCTTTTCAAAGAAAATTACTGAGCTTATAAGTAGTTGCGTTACGCATGATGATTGCCACAGTGCGTGTCACTCAGCATGCGTATGGTCTGCATGTCATAGTGCGTGTCATAGTGCTGGTGGATGGGGCTAAATGTTTTTCTCTTTTCTTCTTTAGCAGCTTCGATAAATGTGTGTTGCCTATTTACCATCATTATATAGCAAATTTTAGCTGAAAACAAAATATTAATATTTGAGTAATTCAAATATTCGAATGACTCAAATATTTGAGTGACTCAAATTATGACTTATGAAATTGATTGCTTAAAAGATGGAATTTTTTCAAAAAGCACACTCAAGCCCCTTAGATCAGTATTCAATTATGATCAAGAAAAGAAGAAGATACAACTGCTGGTTTCTGCTGGGGAGTGGTTTACAGTAAGTGGACTAAGAAGAACTGGAAAAACGACACTAGTAAGGTCAACAGTAGCGACTATAAATGATATTCAAACAATTTATGTTGACATGTGGGGTGCTGAGGAGCATCGTGAAATCGATATATTTCTTGAAAGATTAAGGTTAGGAATAAAACAACTAGCTGTTGCAAGCAAAATCAAAAACATTTTGAGAAAAGTAGAAGGTATTACGTTTTTAGGCATTGTTAAGGTAGAGCTAAAATTAAAGGGTGAACTTACCATTACTGAAGCATTAGAATCCCTTGCAAAAAAGAAGAAAGTAGTGTTAATAATTGATGAGGCCCAAATCGCGTTAAGATCAAGGAGAGTGGCTGAATTTTTGGCATCTCTTCACGACAAATTGTCACCTAATCTTTCTGTAATAATGGCTGGTTCATTGATTTCGATGAAAAAGATAATATCTACAAACAAAGCAATGCCACTATATGGAAGAATAGGGGATGAGCTTATTTTAAATCCTCTAAATGTGGATTCAGCGAGAGAGTTTTTATTGAAGGGTTTTGAGGAATGTAATATATCCGTTACAGACGATATTATCGATGTAGGAGTAAGTGTATTTGGCGGATTTGCTGGATGGCTGAATTGGTATGGCCGTCGTGTGGTATTAGAACTCTTACAAAATAGAAAAATCATACCATTTAAAATTGTTGAACTTGTTGAAAGTGAAGCTAGAGGGCAAATATACGATGAAATAGCTAGAACACTGAGAGATAGGAAAAATATTAGATTGTACCTTAAAATATTAAATAGAATCGCAAATAGTGAATTTATAACGGTATCTGAGGCAGCAAAACTTATAAACAGAGACGAATCAACAGCTGTTTTCTATCTCTCACAATTATCGGAAATAGGGCTAATAAAAAAAGAGGAGCGATACTACACAATCGCAGACCCCATGATTAAGAGAATTGCTCGAAACCCTGACTTTGAAAAAGAAGTGAAAATAAGGATATAATGCCACATATGCTTATTACAAATATACTACGTGATATAAATGGTAAACGAGATAAAAGTTAAATCAATTTTGAATAAGCACAAAAAGAGAGATGAATGGTTTCTGGACGATTATTCCCTAAATCCGTACCAGTTGTGCGCTTTTAACTGCATTTACTGTTATATTAGAGGAAGTAAATACGGGGAAAATATGGCTGAAACTCTATCTGTAAAAATAAATGCACCCGCATTACTTGAGAGACAATTACGTGCAAGGATGCGAAAGAAAGAATATGGATTTATAGCACTATCATCATCAACAGAAGCTTGGCAACAAATAGAGGAAAAGTATCAAGTAACAAGAAAATGCTTAGAGATTATCTTAAGGTTTAAGTTCCCAGTTCATTGCTTAACAAAATCACTTCTTATTCTAAGAGATTTAGATCTGCTAAGAGAAATAGATAAAGAGGCTATTCTGCCACAAGATTTGAAAGATAAGCTGAATCATGGGGCACTCATAACATTCTCGTTTTCAACTTTAGACGAGGAAATAGCAAAAATATTTGAGCCTGGAGCTCCTACTCCTAGTAAGAGGTTAGAAACCCTAAAGAAGGTTAAAGATGAAGGATTTTATGCTGGAATAGCTTTTATCCCAGTTCTACCTTTTATCTCAGACTCCTATGAACAACTTGATGAAATGATAAAAACAGCTAAGGATGTTAATGCTGATTATGTGTTTGTTGGGGCTCTTACCCTCTTCGGTATTGGCAAAAAGCTTTACTATAAGGTTATAGAGAAAAAATTTCCTGACCTGATCACCAAATATAGAAAGTTGTTTAGAGTTTTCAGTTATCCTAGTAAAGAATACCAAGCAAGGCTTGAGTCAATCGCTAAGAAACTATGCGAAAAATACAATGTTAAATATCAGATTTTATGATATTTTCACCACTCATCTAATTATTATCCTGCAATATTTTTAGCTACTATATAATCCGCCAGCGAGTATTTATATAAAAAGTACTACATTATCGTCCTTTTTATTCGTGCTCTTCTTCTATTTTCGGTGATTAGATAATGTTCGATGATGACGACTTCCCATGCGATGGTATACCAAAACCAGTTCCAACTCCTTGGTAAATATTTTTCTCTCTTTTTATTTTCTCTAGTCACAAATTCTACATTTTTAAGAAAAATATTAACTATTGGCAAGAATGGATTTAGTGGAATCAATGATGTCAATTAAAAATTATATTAGTATCAAGAAAGGTAGAGAGATGATTTTAAGAACCAAAAAACAATTCTTTACTTCAAATTTTGCTGGTTATTATTTCTTCTGAGCTCCATCCGATTTTCAGATATTTCGGGATATTTATCCTTTTGACTTGACAGATGATAATAAGAGCGAATAGAGTCTTTCCTAATGTTAAAAGATCACATTAATCACATAATAAGTAAGAAGTTAGGTGTCATTAAAAAGCCGAATATGAAGGATGGTCTTATATTTATCAAGACAGATAGCTCAACAGCAGCTACCATTCCAGTTATGCTTCCTATGATAATTCCAAAAATGAAGATTGTCAGCAGTTGTAAATACAATTCCTGATATTAAAATTTCAATGTTTTGAGCGTTTTTCATTCTTTAGTACACTGCGTTCGATAGAATAGAATAATTTAGGTGATATGGCAAATGTGTAATAAAAGCATAAAGGGGGATTCATTTGCTCTCAGCATTCAATATATCAAAGATAAGAAAAATAGCGTTTGTACTTGTCATAATTTCAATAATTATTACCTTTAGCGTTTTACTAGGAATATTAAACGCTAGAAATCAGCCATCAGAGACTATATGGACTACAAGAAACGAACATATAGTCTTCCTGCAAACACCAGATTGGGCTATTTTAGGTACAAATACAAATTTCAGCATTGTAGAGAGAGAACTTACCTATGGGATATTACCATTTTCATTTATTAATAAGGAGATTGACGTGATTGTGGGAAATTGCTCACAATACCGACTTCCATTGGATCTCATGTCAATATCGAACTTCTTGATCGTTAAAGACAAAATAAGCTTATCCAATGAAGCATTAAGGCTATTACGGGGTAATGGCTTCGTCGTAATAAGAAGAAGTTATGATAATTTTGAAGACGCATATATAGATATCCCTAAAGGGATTCCAAGGTTGATAACTGTAGACTTCATTCTCCACGAGTATCATACTTTCTATCAGTATCTGCTATTCGACCTTGAAATCAGATACTTTATTCCATGGCTGAACATATCCCTTAAAACCTTGTTAAATAAATCAATCTCTTTATATATGGAATACAAAAACGTAACGTCAGCTATTTTGAAAGAAGCTCTGCTCCGCAATATTGCTTATTTTGGAGTTCTTACAAAACTTATGGATCCACATTATAATGTTTCCCTTAATGGATTACCAAATATTGTTCAAATCCTAATTAATGCTGAACTTAAATATATTGAACATTGTAGGGACATTATAAATAGCCCATTATTTATCCATTTAGAAGACTATTCTCAGTACAAGCCTCGTGGATACTATACATTCAATGAGACTATGAAGCGATATTTCAAGACAATGATGTACATGGGCCGTATGTTTTTCGAGCTAAAGGACCCCTATAACGACACAAGGGCCACAGTTCAAACAATTCAAGCATCAATCATAACGAAGATGGTATACGAGACAATGATAGGCATAAATGGCCAAGAGATTCCATTTTTTGAAATCTGGAGCAAGATATACAACATAACATCGTTCTTTGTAGGTACAGCAGATGATTTAACACCAATTCACTATAATAAAGCCTTAGAAATAATATTTGGAGAGTCTTGGGAAATTCAAGACCTAATGGACACTAACAGGATAGAGAGTTTAATTAACTTGCTATTAGAAATGGACCCAGCCAAGATATCCTCTGTGGGCTACAATAAAACGTTTAACGCTGGTATGAGGCTAATGGGCCGAAGATTTGTAATAGACTCGTACATCTTCCAAAATTTGGTACACTCTGTTGTTAAGTGGAGATTCATGCCAACGGCATTAGACATTTTAAACGTTTTTGGATACTCTAAAGCGAGATATTTAATGAAAGAATGCGCTACGCAATATCCCGAATATTCTGAAATTGTAGAAAGCCTAAGCAAGCAAATAGAACAGATGAACGTGACCGAATGGACTAAAAATCTTTACAATGGATGGCTTTATGTACTTAAAGCTCTCCTAAAAGAGGACTACACGGGTTATCCAACATTTATGCAGACCGACGCATGGAAATATGAAAAAATGAATAGCTTCTTAGGTTCCTGGACAGAGCTAAGACACGATACGATACTATATGCCAAACAGTCATATACATTTGTAATCTCAGAGCCTCCACACTTCCAAGTTCTACATAGAGTTACCTACCCTATTTCGGGATATGTTGAGCCCTTACCTCTTGTTTGGTCAAGATTATTAGGACTTATAAACATGACCATCAAAGGATTAGACAGCTTAGGAGTTCTAAGCGAGTATCGTCGCTCCTCGCTTAGCAAACTATATGAGAAGATAGACTTTCTTCTAGATGTTTCAATAAAAATTCTGAAAAATGAAAAACTTACAGAATCAGAAATTAGAAGAATATACTACTTCGGAAACGAACTGAAAAGCCTAGTTAATAGCTTATTCCCAAAAACCCAGCAGCAAGATTTCTTTAAGAGATTTACAAAGTCAATACTTGTTGCGGATGTACACACAGATCCGAATGAAGGAAATGTCCTTGAGGAAGCTGTCGGATATGTATTCTGGATTCTAGCAGTTTTTATAAATCAAAATAACGAGCTTGAAATTGCTATAGGCCCTGTCTTCTCATATTACGAATTTATCCAGCCTATGAATAATAGATTAACGGATGAGGAATGGGAACAAATGCTTAACACAAATCCACCAGATCTGCCAGAATGGACTCAAACATTCATACCTTAAAAGTTATTATTTTTTTATTTTTGCCTACTTACTTACTATAAATTATCATTCAGAGCTAATTTTTAGAAATACTTTTTAAGTAAATATCAACTATCGATTTCTTAGCTTTACTCATACAGGTGGTTATTATGGGAGTAAGCAGCTCATTAAAATTAGAAGGGTTGTAACTTTTGTTTTGCTGATACTAACTGTTTTTATGAGCATTTAGAGAGTTCTATATTTTTTCTTTTTCAATAATACATAATAGACTAAGAAA
>JAGGXT010000165.1 GCA_021162905.1 Candidatus Odinarchaeota archaeon
AGGTAGAGAGAAATTTAAAACGTGACACATTGGGTGCAGTGGAAATGAAAATGTGCTAATATAATTAGATCACGCATTCACTCCAGAAGAGATTTTTGATTATTTCAAAGAATTAGGGCTTAAAGTATTGAAAATTGCTGGAAGACTCGTGCTTCCTTGGAGAATTATTAAAAAATATCTTAAAAAGTCAGATAATTATCAGCTACTTGTCGATATAGAATGTGAGTTGAATGAGATCCCTTATCTTTTCTCTAGCTCAAAACAATTAATTTTTATTGCACGAAAAGAGCAAAAATAATCATACTACTATTTTTAACTTTAAATCTTACGAAAAGTAATATTTTAGTATTGCAATCCAATTTCTCCTTATGATAGAAATAATCTTGTCCGTACCTACGATTATATCACCTATCATCTTAATAAACCTTTGATCTTTGAGAAATTTTTCATATTTGCTTTTTCCACGACCTTTTTTCAGAAAGTGCAACATAAGCTTTTTCCCCCAACGTAGGTCGGATCCTATTCTGGAAATCCATTTTTTCTCATATCTCCTAAAAAATTCAGCAGAAAAGTCATTATTCTTTATCGAATTGTATATTATGTCAGCAGCTATTTCAGCAGCAGTCATAGAATAAGCAATACCCTCTCCTGTTATCGGTAACACATGACCAGCAGAGTCGCCTACTAAAAGTGCTGCTTTCGTATATGATGGAGTACTAAGTCCAGATAAGGGTACAAGTGCTGCCTGAAAGATAGGATTATTCAATTTTTTAAATTGAGAAGGAATAAATCTATCAAGGTATCCTCGAAGATTATCATCGATTTTGGAAAGGAGAGCACCAACACCAGTATGAAAGTATTCAGTGTGCGGGAATATCCAAGCATAACCAAATGGAGACACTTGATGACCATAATAAAATTCATTTGCATCGTCCCTTACTACTTGTGCTCTACTGATTAAGTACTGAACACTTAATCCTAATTCATCTTTTTTGAAAGGAGACCTTATGTTTAAAGTCTTATTTACTTGTGATAAAACACCATCAGCACCTACTAAAATTTTTGATTTTAAATTGATTATTTGGTTATTTTCCATATTTTTAACTGTAATATCCCACAAATTTCCATTTCTTTCTGCTACTACAAACTTATGGGAAGTTAAAAGAGTACAACCATTCTTTTGACAATTTCTAATAAGCACCCTTGCAAGACGTTCACGTTCAATATTTATCATGACCGTTTCGTCATATTCTACAATTCTTGATTCTCCATTTGGAAAAACCAACTTTATTTTACGTATTTCGATATATGGCTCTCCTTTTAATAATGAAAAATATTTTTTAGCTCTAGAGGTTAGTGCACCGCCACATGGTTTATTTCTGCCAGGTATTTTATCCTTTTCAAGAATTATCGTATGTACTCCATGCTCAGATAACATCCATCCAGTTACCAATCCAGCTGGACCTGCACCAACTATAATTACATCAAAAATTTCAGAAGAACTAACTTGCAATAAAATCACCAAAAAAGAAAATGGAAAGATAAATTAGTATTTGCCGCCCATAGTAACCGCTAAGATACCCATTTGAGCGTGAAGTCTGTTCTCGGCTTGGTCTATTATAGCGGAATATTCGGAATCCATTACTTCATCGTCTGCTTCACGACCGCGAAAGACAGGCATTACATGCATTATTATTTTGTTCTTTGCCATTATGTCAAGAAGTTCCATTGTCAGTCGCCAGTCTTTATATTTGTTGTGTAGTTCTACTTCTTTTGCTTTGGCTGCTTTCATCGCATCAGGGCCTTCTTTAGCAGCTTTTGGAGCAATTTCCATAACAAACTTATGGCTCGCCCACCCTCTTGGGAATACTATATGAGCACCTTCAAGGGCCTCTTTATAGTCATGTGATATTTCTAGGGAGCCACCATATTGGTCTGCATTTTGCTTAGCCCATTCAACTATCTTTGGATCAAGATCAAAGCCAGGTGGATATGCTAGAACAACATCCAAGCCATAGCGAGTCATAATAAGCATTTCTTCTTGAATACTACACCATGAACGTAGGCTTGGTGCAGCATAAGCCCACATTATCACATATTTCTTGTTTTCATATCGTGGGAACTTTTCCTGAACAGTCATTATGTCAGTTAGCCCTTGAGCTGGATGAAACATATCATCAGCCATGTTAATTACAGGAATTTTTGCCCATTTGGCATATTCGCGAACCACTGCATTACCACGCCCATATACATAGTCTACCGCATTTTCTAGTATACGAATACCTAGTCCGTGTCCATATCTTTCATACATGCGGGCAATATCCTTTGGAGCTTCGCCTTCTCCAGCTCTTGTAGTGGATATGTCAATAAATTGAGCATGCCCCCCTAGAGCAGTCATAGCAGCCTCAAAAGAAGCCCTAGTCCTAGTGGATGTATTATAGAAGAGCATGAAAAATGTTTTATTTTTAAGAATTTCTGGAAGATTTCCTGTATAATATCTTCTCTTTAGATCTTTTGCAACCTCCAAGGTGAAGTCCAATTCTTCACGAGTCCATTCTTGTGTGGTGATTAAATCTTTACCTAAAAGATCAACATATGTCATTGATTACACCTCTATCCAATATAGTTGTTGTG
This sequence comes from Candidatus Odinarchaeota archaeon, assembly GCA_021162905.1. The sequence continues at coordinate 2,635 of JAGGXT010000165.1, forward strand.
AAAATAAAAATATCTTCTTATAAGCATTTTCTAAAAATAAATAAGAAATTAAAAGTAATAAGCCATTACTTTTGAAAATAGCAAAAGAATTTAAAGACTCGCTAACATCCATGTAGAAATTATACTGCTGAGATCAC
>JAGGXT010000008.1 GCA_021162905.1 Candidatus Odinarchaeota archaeon
GGTGTATTGAATGACAGATAACGTTAATGAAATTGTTTTGAAAAATCAGTATTGCGAGTACTTATATCCCAAGCCACCGTTTCACTTTGATGGAACGGCGCATGTACCTATGTTTTTCCCAACTCCTGATTTCCTATGGAAGCCAGGGGTTCTTTGGCAGGCAATTAATTTCAATGACTTATTGATAGGGATTAAAATGGTCAATGAGGGAGAAGTGAACGATCCAGAGATAGAGTTACTTATATTTTCAGCAGAGCCTCTATCCTCTTCAATTATAAATCTTATTAAAAAGGATATAGAATGGCGATTTGGACTTAATGAAGACATCTCTGAATTTTGTAATAGATTCCGTGATGATGATTTTCTAAGAGAGCCGATAAAGATGCTTGGTGGCATGAGAATGTTGTGTTCAAACTCCCTTTACGAGATATTAGTAATTTCGATTCTCCTGCAGAATTGCACCATTAAGAGAACGGTTCAAATGATAAATAACCTATTTTCTGCCTTTGGCAAGAAACTTATTTTTGATGTGCAGGAATTATATGCTTTCTGGAGTCCATCAGCTATTGTTGATGCAGGTGAGCAAAAGTTAAGAGAGCTAAAGTTGGGTTATAGGGCTAAGATTCTTTGGAGAATTTCGTATGATTTTTATAATCATAACATAGATGAGATGAAAATAAGATCAATGTCTATGGAGGATGCTCAAAAGGAGATTATCAAGTTATATGGTATAGGTCCGGCTTCGGCGCAAATAATCTTAGGAGAATATTTACGAAGGTATGAATACTTTACACTTAAGGGCCGATTCTGGGAGCAAAAGATACTTTCTAGAATCATGTTTAACAAACCTCTTGTTGAAAGAGAAATCATCGAGGCCGAGCTTGAAAAAAGGTATGGAAAATGGAAATACTTAGCAGTATTTTATATGTTTCAATATCTATTTTGGAAACATGAAAAAGAGCCTATAGACTGGCTCAAAAAAAGATAAGAATGTAGATGATACTTATAGTGATTTTAAAAATATATTTTCATTTGAGTTTTTGCTATGTTTTCTTGAGCTCATGAATATTCTTTGCCATCTTCATTAGAAATTTAGCACAAATAGCCGTTAAAGCAACAAGCAATATAGATAATGCAATGAATAATGGGCTAATTCGCTCTCTTAGTTTTAGATAAACTGCCCAGATATGATAATTTATTTTTCCTACTGATAGGAAAAGGTAGAGATTGCCGTTTTTCATAAAGATTGCATTTCGATGAGCTAGTGTTATTTGTTCGCCTTCTGACTCAGCAACCTCCATGAAATATGTGTGAATTATATTTAAAGATCTATCAAGCTTAAGTATGGAAACACTCACCGAACTAGGCTTTACTGCGTATATATTTCCCTCATCATCAATTGCTATTTCACTATAATATGTATATTCATCAGCAAAGAGATTTCTCTCGAATTTAATAAGTCCGTCAGGTGAAACCTTATAGAGCATGTTATCATCAAATAGGAGAACTATCTCATTATCTACATTCGAGTACTCAATATCGATAAGTTCTGTGGATAGCACATAGCCTTTTCTGAGTATAATAGAAGAAACTTTGTGTCCAGTATTAGAATATTTTATCATTATTAGGTCTTTATACACGTATTTTTCAATGCCTTCAACGAATACGTAAATCGAATAATTTGATATTGCAACCCTAGCATTGGTAATATTCAGATTTACGTCATCATGTACTGACCAAATGATTTCACCGTTCAGAGTTAGCTTTGTGAGTACTATTTCATTTGAGGGCGATTTACCTAATATCAGAATAGTATCGTCGTGCATGTAATTTATAGAATAGAACCATGTAATGTTTACTGCAACTCCAATTATTTTCTCCCATACTATTGTTGAGTTGGATGCTATTTTTAATAGAACTGGAGAGACATTTAATGGTGAGGATGGATTTGGCTGATTTACAGTCCTTGTTGTAAGAAAGTAAGCATAACCAGCCTTATCAACAGTAATCAATCCCATATAGCGGAAGAGCACATTCCCATAGATCTTAAGTATTCGGTACCACTCAATACTGCCATTATCATTAAATTTCGCCAAAAAGGGCCACATCGGATTTGATTTATATCCACAAATATAGAGAAATCCCTCATATTCAGCCACATCATCTATGAAAAAATAATCCACATGTTCATCATAATCTCCTGGATTAGGCACAAAACGTGATTTTGTTATTATTTCTAACTCATAAGGCGCTGGTGAAATAAAAACGAACCCAAACATACTAAAAAACAAAATTGTTAGTAGCAGCAATACTTTAATTCTTACGGTCCCCTTGAAAGTCATTCAGCACCATCTCCAATATCATATTAAAACTGCTAAAAAATATATATGTTACGCTTAGCGACATTTAATGGTTTGTTTTATAAAATGAAATTAACTTGTGAAATTTTAAAAAATAAATAAGATTATGATTGGTTAAACTATTCTCTCCTATACCAGAATATGAATTGCTTTTAGTTCATCAATAATTTCTAATATTATTCTCTACAATTATTGCCACATTTCTTAAAAATTCTAAGTAGATCTTTAAGATCCACAATTTCAAAATCTGGTTTTTCCTCAAGCACTCTTCCTTCTCTGTTAATTAGTACGGAATAACAACCAGCATTTTTGGCTGCTAATATGTCAAACTGGGAATCGCCTACATAAGCAA
>JAGGXT010000161.1 GCA_021162905.1 Candidatus Odinarchaeota archaeon
ATATAGATATAAGATAATTATTACATTAATCAATAATAAAAAAATAATGAGTGAGGTAATAATTAGACTCGTTTTCGTTTATAGATAAGTAAAATCATAGCAACTGTAACAGCAGTTGCAACCCCGCCTATTAATAGCATTCCAGTTGTTGTTTCAGGAGGCGCAAAAGTTGGTACTCCTCCTACCCCTGGAGATATATCTATTACTGTATACTGGTATAAATCGCTTACTGCAACATTTCCAGCTTTATCATAGGCATAAATCATAAAAGTAACTTCTGTGCCGTTTTCAAAAGCTGGAATCTTAGCAATATATGCACCAATGGATGAATTATAAAACATTGTTAAATTCTGCCAAGTTGTATCTGTTTTATAACTTAGAATAACCAAACTTACTTCAGTCAGGGTATCATTAACTATCACTCTCACCTCAACTTCATTAGAGCTATTAGGTTGTTCTGGCGAGAATGAGACACTTAATATTTGAGGTGGTGTTGAATCAACGGTAATTGGATCTATGTAAATTGTCATCTCTTTATCATTTGGATAATAGCCTACTTTCTCAGCATGAACATTTAATGTAAACTTCGTTTTTCTATATGGTAAGGTTATATTGTATATACCATCCTTGTAGTATTTCGGAGTATATTCATTGGTTCCTACAGTTGCTGTAATATCAGCACCCTCAATTGAATTTCCGAACTCGTCTGTTAATCTTACTTGAATCAAAATTGAAGTTTCGTTCGCTGAAAGTTTATAGAAATCAATAATTAGTTTTTTTGGATTTATTGGAATCGTGAGTAATTCTATATCCTGAATATAGGGCATAAGATCTACTGTTCCAAGGTCGTACCAGAAATTATATGAAGGCACCAAGAGACCTAATGTATCATATATAAATTGATTTAAATTATAGGGACCTAGGTTGAAGCCAAAGGCAGAGAAGTATAAAGACATATTTACTGATATATCTATACCAGCCATTGACCTAAATGAGAAATCATTAATGAACATATTTACATAGTCCGTACCATCAAGCATTTCAAAAACATGTAAATTCTGCGTCAAATAAACGTCTTTAGTAAAGGAAAATACTTTCTCTGAAGGAATTGTTCCGTTCAATAGAAGATTCGCAATGATCTCATTATATATTTTTAGAATAGGTATTATATCTATTACAAGTGGAATTTCAATGCCAAACGTGGATAAAGATACGTACTTTGCAAGATCTATTTCATAGTGAGTTAGCCCTTTGATATCTTCACTGATTTCACTTAAATCATATCTAAGATCATACGTTGAGAATCCCACGGGAAATGGGTAATAAAGTGACTTTTGATATGTAAATAAAGTGAAAGTGCCGTTATCTTCGTATGTTTCAACAAGATAATTGATGTAGTAATAATAATCAATAGTTGCATTCATCGAGAAAAGTAAATATGCGGACATATTCGAAATTTCAAGTAATAGTGTAAAATTGTCTCCTGCGTCTAATGTCTTTGGAGCCCCATATTTGAAATCAAAGAGATAACCTATTTTGAACTCGAAAGTTACGGTTGGTATGATAAAAAGCACCACGTTTAGAACATTACTATAGTTCCATGAAAAAGTCCAGTTGAAAGAACGTGTAAGTTGGAATATCGGTGGGGTATATACTCTAGCCATACCAATTTCATAATTCTCTGGCATAAATTCATCGAGATACCTATATACAAACACAGTATCACTGGCATCATTGCCAGTAATATCTTCAACATAGAGTGTTATATTTATTGGAGAGTTGAAAATGTTTGGAAGATTTACGTATCCTATAACTGTTTGGTTTTGAGAGATATAGTCCGATAGGAGTGATTGTGGATTTCCATTAACATATGCAAATATCTTTGAAGGAGTGAATAGTGATGACGAATATATCTTTGCCTTTAAGAGAACCTTGTCATCATAGATAATCATACCATCACTAGGAGTTATAATTTCAACATAAAGAGATACATAACTATTCGCGGATAACGTATTATGTGAAACTTCTTGAGATTTTATATTTAATCCAGATGTCTTACATTTTATGTCGCTATCACTTGTAACAGCAAAAGGAAATAAAGCATAAGACAAAAGAAACAAAAGCATAATTAGTGAACTCAGTGTAAGAAATTTTCTATTTTTAAATAGCCTCTTTAACATCATTTTATATCCCCAATAGAATTAACCTCTTTAGAATGTCCTTATTTAAATATTTTTTAAATATTCTCTATATAGTTACAAAGTGTTTACCGTAAGCTAATATTCAAAAATATCAGCCATACACAGTAACAATTTTTAAAAAAATGATATCTAAAAATGAAAAATATTATTATATACTATGTTCATTGTTTAATCAAAATATTAAAAGTAGTAGCATCTATTTCATATATGTAGCTAATATCGGATGCCTAATAAAAAGAATATTTAGGATTCTGGTGAAATTATGGATTATATTAGATTAGTGGAACTTTACGAAAAACTAGAGGGAATTCCATCTAAGCTTGAGAAAACACATATTTTGGCTAAATTTTTGAGAGAAACACCATCTCATGAGCTCGAAAAAGTGGTTCTGCTTGTTCAAGGTAGGGTGTTCCCAAAATTCACTGGCTATGAACTCGGAATTGCTACCCAAATGATAATTAGGGCTATTTCGAGGTTTACTGGTTTTCGCAGAGAAGAAGTAGAGAACTTGTTCAGAGAAAAGGGCGATTTGGGGCTTGTCGCCGAGGAATGTAGAGCGAAAATGAAACAAGTTGTGCTACTCTATGAAAAACTTACTGTTGACAAAGTTTTTAATGACTTACAGAAATTAGCCTTTCTTACTGGTCCGGGATCGCAAGACAGAAAGTTAAACCTAATTGGAGAACTTCTAACATCGGCAGAACCAAGGGAGGCAAAATATATTGTAAGAACAATTCTTGGAGAACTAAGGGTCGGTGTTGCAGAGGGAATAATTCGAGATTCGGTAGTGGAAGCTTTCCTACTGAAGGAAGGCATGAGTAAAAGAGAAAAACAAATGCTAACCGATTTGGTAAACTATGCTTGGAATATCCTTTCAGACTACGGTGAGGTTGCAAGAATAGCTAAGGAAGAAGGAATTGAAGGTCTCAAAAAAGTCAGACTACAGCCAGGGAGACCGTATCAAGTCATGCTCGGTCTGGCAGCTAAAAGTATAGAGGACATAGTAAGAGAATTTGGAAAAATCGCCGCAGAATGGAAATACGATGGTATGAGAGCTATCATAGAGAAAAAGGGCGATAAAATTTGGGTATTCTCACGAAGACTTGAAAATGTGACAAAACAATTCCCAGACATCGTTGAATTGGCAAAAGATGGCCTTCCAGTAGATGAATGTATCGTTGAGGGTGAAATATTAGGCATTGACGCAAAGACTGGTTATCCTCTACCATTCCAAGCTCTTTCGCAGAGAATTCAACGCAAATACGGCATAGAGAAAATGGCTAAGGAGATACCTGTTCAAGTCAACATATTTGATATTGTTTACTTGAACGGGGAAATGCTTCTAGATAAGCCATTTATAGAACGACGAAGAATCCTAGAGAAAACAGTAAAGACAATACCAGGAAAATTCCAACTGAGTAAACAAATAATCACCGACAACTTAGAAAAGTTAGAGGAGTTTTACCAGGAGGCTCTAAGTGCTAAGCAAGAGGGATTAATGCTTAAAGTCTTAGACGCACCCTATACGTTCGGTAGACACGTTGGGACCATGTACAAGATTAAACCAATCATGGAAACATTAGACCTAGTAATAGTTGGTGCTGAGTGGGGCACTGGCTCAAGAGCAAAATGGCTAAGCTCCTATGTCATAGCATGTAGAGACCCTAATACTGGAAAATACCTTCCCGTTGGGATGATGGGAACAGGACTCTCCGAAGAGCAATTTCAGAAGATGACTGAGACTCTAAAGCCTCTAATCATCAGTCAAAAAGGAAGATATGTCGAAGTCAGACCAGAAATCGTCGTTGAAGTTGGATACCAAGAAATTCAAAAATCACCAAATTACGAATCCGGGATGGCTTTGAGATTCCCTAGGCTGATCAGAATAAGAACTGATAAGTCTGCCGATGAGTGCGACACAATAAATAGAGTTATAGCTCTGTATAAGTCACAAGGAAAAGCGGGATAATATAATATCTGATTGTATTTTCTTTCTCCTTAGGAGTTCCCTTTGAATTTTTCTATACAATACTATTCCTTTGAGTTTAGGATTTTCTTTTCTCATCTGAGAAATCAGTTGTTTCGTAAAAAAATCTGTAATTTCAATTGAGGCTTTCAAGGTGTCAATATTTAGCCTTTTGTTTCTTATAACTTCATCTTGAATTTGTTTAATACGTTCATCTGAGGGCAATATTATTTCTTTAGTTTTCATGGACTCACCAAATTTTTACACATTATTTTCGCAAATATTTTCTATATAAGATATTAGCATAACGACAATAAAAATCTATCTAGCTGTTTGGAATAAGGTTGCTATGGTTTCAAGTATTATCAAGTAAGAAAATATTAGGTATTTTATATTATAATAATAAATATAAACTA
>JAGGXT010000018.1 GCA_021162905.1 Candidatus Odinarchaeota archaeon
CAATAGCATATAATAAAAGAGCTATGAAAATTGTTGCAATGTAATATATTGTAATATAAATGTATGAAACTGAAGAGACAACAATGGGTGGATCGTAGAAATTTATAACAGAAATCGTCGGAAAAATGTAGACTCTACTGAAGAGAATCCCAGCTGGTAAACCTATGAGAAAACCTATTATTGTTTGGAAAAACACAAAGCTAAGTAGCATACCGATTTTTACGTCTCTTCGATACCCTCTCGCTATAATAACATTTATCTCTCTTTCCCATTTAGCAAAAAACGTCTCAATAAAAAAATATTGCAAAACCCAAAATGATATAAGAAGTGGTAGCAAAGATGCAAGCAACATACCTCTATAGCTTGCTTTCCACTCCACGAATCTACTTACTTTCTCAGCAAGGATGAAATCAACTGAAATATATATGTTAGCGCTAAAGTACTTCTGCTCAACATTCCGTATCTTCTGCGAGAGAATATTCATTTCATTAAGTGATTGTTCTGGATTCACCTTATCAATAAAACTTGCATTAATGTCTACTAAAAATACCTTACTAAATTCCCAAAACTCACCTAACGATGCCATGCTCATTATTGTCTCTTCTGATGCTATTCCAATCACATCTGAACCAAAATTAGTTTCGTTAATAGTAAACGTTCCAGAGACTGTCAGATTATAAAAAGTAGAATAGCCCATATAGTAAGACACTTTCGATTTATTTATCTCTAGACCATGCATAACCAGTAAGTCATAACGTATAAGTATTGAATTTTTTCTCAGAGATCCAGAAGTGATGTTAATATTAAGCCAGTCGATAAGCTTATCGTTCAGACATATTATGTTTCCATAGAAAGAAACATATTGTAACTGTTCATCAGAAACATTTTTAAAATAATACAACTCTGTCCTAACTTGCATAAATGTTGCATAATCCATAACATAATAGGTGTCATTGAGTACTTTTCCTACATCAAGTAGTATCTTATTACTTGACATTAAGTAAGATGAATACTCCCAAGATGTTACTTTAATAATAAGATCTATCTTTTCATCGGTCACAAATTCTGGGAACTTTTTAACACCTACAGCATCAACTGCGGCAAGTGCACCAAAGAGAACCATTGTTATCATAACAAATGATATAAGTTGCGGATGAAGTTTAATAATTTTAGGACCTACTCGCACTAAGATCCCCCTGCTAAAAGTCATGGAAATAATTATGTATATTTTTTCTCTTCTAGGCTTAAATATTTAACTAAGGAGGAATTCATTAGATATTTAAGACTCTTCAATGAGCTTTTTAAGAAGTTTTTCTCGTCCCTCTAAGTTCTCTTTTAATGCATCATACATTTCATGAATCGCAAAATGAACCTTGAATTTATGCTCATCAATATAGTCTTTAAGTAATGATATTAGATGATTTCCGATTCGTTGAACTCCTTCAGCTATGAATAAATGATTTCTTGCATCCCGCCCCAAATTAAACTTTATATTGTACTCGGACAGCTCTTTAAAAAATTCGGTCTTAACCATCTTTAAGAGCCAGACAATTATAAGTGCGATATCATCAATTAATTTATCGTCGTCGTATCTTTTTGACGCTCTCAGCAAGAAAAATTTGGATATGTTATAAGCCTCTGTTGTTGCTTGGGAGAAACATTTAAATGCCTCCTCAAACTGCCTCATTTTCGCATATCTTTCCCCATCATTCATTAAGTTAAAATATTTTTGAGGTAATTCAGCTAGATCCATCTTCAATACTCCTATATATCTTGCTTGATTCAATAGTTAATTTACGGGTATATAAAGAGATTTATCATGATTTAGAATTATTATCAATTTCTACTCCAATTCTCATCTTAAACTCATCACTTTTCAAATCTTCGGATAGAAAGTGCTTAAGAACTTTTGGCACTACCTTAAATCTCTCCAAATCTTCAGCACCGACCCACTTAAAGTTCACTTTTTTCAGATTAACAACAAAATCCTCTTTTATATTAGAAATAGGTTTAACTAGGAAAAAATAAGTAAGTTTATAGGGCTTTTTCTCTCCTTTTCTGACAAATTGAATCATATAAATCAGCTTTTCCACGCTTACTTCAATGCCGAGATTCTCCATAAAAAACTTTCTTATGCACGCCTCTAAAGTTTCTTGCTCACTGGTAGGTAAATCAGAAAAGGTTAGAGTACCATCCCTATCTATCATTAAAATTTTATGATTATGATATAGAATACCACCAACTCTAATCTCCAAAAAATATCCCCCAAGTTACTTTTTCCTTTTCGCTTCTTCTATTCTATCTCTTAAGTCTATAAGTGCTGCACTTATGGCTTCAGCAACAGCAGAGTCATCCAACCGCACGGAAGTAGCACCATGGACTGCGGACATAAAATGTTCAAGAATTGGCTCTTTAAAACTTTTCTTGCCAATAAGATCAGCTCCACGAAATATATTAATGGTATAACGAGGCTTAAAGAACCATTTCTTATAGTATTCCAGGTTGACTTCATAGGATGTTCTCTTAATTTTATACCTCCTAGTTGAAACATTTATTGTTTTGAATAGCATAAAATGCACCTACATCGCAAATACTCATATCATTTAAAAGTAAAGAACTCTACTCTTAAATATTTTAATGGATAGACTAACTTTTCAAAAAACAAAGCCTAAAACAAAGCCTAACTAATTAAAGTCCCTAATACTCCTTTTATGTCTAATTTTTTTCACAATAAAGTCGAAATTGCTCTTCAAAAATGGTTAAATATGAAATTGATAATATCTATTACGCACGTAACATTGTAAAGTTGCAATGGTGATAACGATGGCTGAGTTATGGAGAGGTATTAAGTCTGGAGTTGTTGCTGGTCTTATAATTGGAATCTTGGAATCCATTATTTATGCCACGATGTTTGATATAATATTTGCCGATATTCTTAAAAACGTACCAGCAGGGGTAGATCCCGAACTCTTCAGAGCCTTGATGTACTCATCTGTTGTCTTTTTCGCACCGATTGGAGGGATCATATGGGGCATTATCTCTGGGTTAATTTTTGCATTCGTATACGGCTATCTACCAACTGAGAGTCCAATAGTAAAAGGCATCATCATGGGCATCATATTCTGGATACTTTCAACAGTTACTTCATCTTTTGGAGCCTTCGCTTTATTAGCAGTGGCGATTAACCTAGTTTTCAGCATAGTATATGGCTACCTATTAGGCTTTTTCTGGATGAAATTTGGGCCAGAAGAATAAACTTATCTTTTCTTTTTTTAGGTGAGATAACAGAATAAAATATAAAAATATAATGAGGTTTAATGGGAACTACTTATAGTAATTTAGAGAGATAGCGTGAACGGGGCATACCGTGTAGCATAAGCCACAACCAGAACACTTGTCAGAGTAAACAACAGCTTTCTTTGTTGAAGGATCGACTTTAATTGCGAAATAAATGCATGAGCGTTCACATATGCCGCAACCAGTACACTTCTCTTCATCAACAACAGGAGGAATTATATCAAGAATTTGCTGATTTTTCTCTTTTCTTTCTTGTACTTTCTTAAGGGTGAGCCCTGAAAAATCATCTATACTTTTGTAACCTTTTTCCTCCATATACTTTTTAATTCCATCCAGTATTTTTCTATATATTCCCAATCCTCTTAGATGTGCTTCTGTGTAGACGCCAACTCCTTTAGCACCAGCTAATATATACTCTACAGCATCCTTCCAATTAGTAATACCACCAACACCAATGATTGGTATTTTGATAACTTGTGCTGCTTCAAACACCATTCTTAAGGCTAATGGTTTCAGAGCCTTGCCTGTCATAGTTGCGTATCCTCTAGGTCCGCCCAACAGTGGTTGACCCGTGTTGATATCTATTGCTAATACGGGTCCAAAACTGTCTGAAATCACGATTCCATCGGCACCGGCATCCTCAACGCTTTTTGCCCACAATTTAGTTTCAGGATTAAATACAGCACTCAATTTAACAATAACGGGCACTGAAACGCTTTCCTTTACTGCCTTCAATATTTTAATAAACGGCTCGACATTGGTAAATTCAGGAGGTGAAAATGTTGCACCGATAGCTTCCAATATTTCAGAAATACTAGGAGTATATGTTGGAATTTCAATAATATCTGCACCAGCTTTCTCGGCTCTAGTAGCAAGAGATACTGCATCGTCTGGATCTACGCCAGCTATACTAGCAATTATTTTGACCTGTCCTTCTTTAGCTATTTTAAGATGTTTATCAAACCAGAAATCCGCTGTATGTGTCGATCCTGCAATATTATTAAGAAAACAATACTTTAAATCAGCAAAACATGGATGCGGAACAGGTAAAGGATGAGTAGTTATTGTTTTTGTTGTGATAGCAGACATTCCCAACTTAGAATACTCTTTAATTAAATATCCATCTCTAAATAGTTCACCAGCAGGGGCTATCACTGGATGCTCAAGTTCTACATCGCCGATCTTTATACGTAAATCAAGAGTCATTTATCTCCCTCAAAAACATTTTTCTTGATAATATTTTATCACAACCAGCTAATAAACCTATATTTCCAACC
>JAGGXT010000262.1 GCA_021162905.1 Candidatus Odinarchaeota archaeon
ATTTTATACGTTGTCAATAAGTTTCGCTGTTAAGAGTGTTTTTAGGTGTCATACATGAATAACGATGAACTAAATAAATTACCTAGGGTAAGTAGAGAGATATTCAAAGATTTTGAGATGTATTTAGATAGTGAATTTTTAAACACTAAGGGAAAGCTAGCTCAAAGTGTTGATTTTTTGAAAATATACATTTTTTACTACATAAATGCAAATTTCATTAAGAGTTTATTTAAATATCCTTTTTCAAAGTCATTCGGCCCAATTGTGATTCTTGCAAATAAAGGAGATAAAGAATTACTCTTTAATTTACTCTTAGATATTGCAAGCTTTATTAAGAGGAAATACGAGCTAAAAACATCACCCTTCTGGGCTATTGATTTTAACCAGCTTGCGGAAATTGAAGGTGATCGCTTGGATAAAGTAGAATCTATAGACGATTTATTTACGGACACAACAATTAAAGTTGAACGTTCTTTCATATTGTCAGATGTCGATCATCCTTTATTAGATAAGTGCGCAAAGAGTAAAATTAGACTCATAACACCCGAAAAACAGGAAGTAGAGAGTGCTTTACTTAAACTCGAAGGAATAATAAGTAAAAATGCTGCCAGAGAAGCAACAAAAGTGGTCTTAGGGCAACCATCATATGTAATTGTTAATACTATCATTCTATCATTAATAAGCTAATTATATTTCTATTCCGAGAAATACCCTTGCTGCTGTACCTATGAAATATGTTGCAACTGCAGCACCCATTATTATTAAGACATTCTCAAACGCTTTCTTTTTTATACTAATTCCAGAAAGAACTGCAATGAATATTCCTGAAAAGAAAGAGACTATCGCAGCACTCATAACTGAAATAATAACTGCTGTTAAAGAGTCCATAGATAAAGCATATGCAGCAAAAAAGGGTATTACTGCTGGCATAGCACCAAGGATGTAGTATATCCCGGTGGTAACTGCAACATCTTTTGGATTGCTAAGAGTCTCCTCTATACTCAAACTCCTTACCAAGTTTTTTAATACCTTACTATCATTGCCAATAATTCTAATAATACCTTCTGCTGCGCTACTTTCTGTGCCCTTTTCAATTAATGCGCTTTTCAAATCATTCTTTAATGAGTCGATATCAATAGCTTCTTTTACATCAATTTCTTTAATCTTCCCCTCGTAGATGTCATTTTGACTCTTTGTTGATAGATATGCGCCAGATGTCATAGAGAATGTTCCACCAATCGAAGAAATCAGCCCAGCTAGACCTATTAAAATAGGATTTTTCATAACACCCGCTAATCCTATAACTAGAGCTAAAATCTCAACTAAAGAATCAGTCATGCCATAAATGGCGTCCTTAGCCTTATTGATGTAGGATACTTCCTCAAGGACCATATCAATTAACCTTGCTTCGTGATCTATTTCATCTTTTATAACACCTTCAATAATCGAGTAAAGTTGGGGATCGTCTTTAAATTCCTTAAGAAGCTTAGAATAGTTCAAAACTGCAGAGCGTTCATCTGATTCAAGATAATACACCATAAAGGTTAGAGGCATTATTGCTGCAAGTAATTTCATGAAGAATTTCTTTATACGTAGTCGAATACCTAGTTTAAACTTAACAGAAAAAGCCTTTTCACAAACTTCATTCCAAATGATAGCATGCCTTCTTTCCATTTCAGAAATCTCTTTAAATAATTTTGATTTGTCCCCAGATACCTTTTTTGATAAAAAATCGTAGAGTTCTGTAGCAATAACTTCATCCTTCCAGAAATCTTCCATTAATTTAAGTATCTCGTCATTTCTCATAGTTCCCACCCAAAATCTGAGCACAATGATGTATAAATTTAGATTTAGAAATTTATAAATTTAGCATTAACAATAAAGTAATTATTTATGACATGAAATACTTTTAAAATGAAAATATATTTTAGAGTGTGGGTGTTTAATGGCTCTCACAAAAAGCGTATCATTATTACTATCAATTATAATTATATCGGCTTTATTGCAGAACACAATTATTCCTACATACGAGAATAACAATTGTGGCTGTTATCAAGAAGATGAAAAGCCTATTGCCACTTGGAAGTGGAATCGGTATTTTAATTATACAGAGATTGTAGACTTTCTTCGAACTCTCAAAGAAAATTACTCAGATCTTGTTGAATTATTTAGTATTGGAAAATCATATGAAAATAGAAGCATTTGGGCTTTAAGATTAACAAACAGAGATTATGATGAAAGCGTAAATAAGACTACTGTTATTCTCATTGGCGGGCATCATGGGAGGGAATACATCTCAATAATGGTTCCCCTATATGTTGCCTATCAATTACTTGCGAATTATAACGTTGATGAAAACGTAACACGGTTACTTGATTATATGGAAATTTACATAATCCCTGTATTAAATCCAGATGGATATATGGAGGCACTATATCATAATCCGTGGCATAGAAAAAATACACGCCCTATAGATGAGGATGGAGATGGACTCTATGATGAGGATTGTCCTGAGGATATAAATGGCGATGAAATAATAGGTCTAATTTATAATAACGAAACTGGTATGTGGGAAGTTGAAGGATTTGATAATGATAATGATGGTAAAATTAATGAAGATTGGGTTGGTGGCGTAGACCTCAATAGAAATTATAATTTTTCATGGGGTTACACATGGGGTGCTAGTCCTAATCCATCTGATCCAACATATCATGGTCCATATCCGTTTTCAGAACCAGAAACTCAAGCTTTCAGAGACTTTATCATTCATGAGATAATCGAAAAGGAGAAGAATGTCACATTTGCAATTAGTTATCATTCAGGCATCGAAGCTATTCTTTATCCATGGGGCTATACGGGACAAACTCCACCAGATAATGATACCTTTATCTCCCTTGGGAAAATTATAGAAAAGTATACAGAATATCCCCTCATACAAGCCAATCAGCTCTATCCAGTTTCTGGGGAGTGGGGAGATTGGCTTTATGGATTATTTGGGATCATTTCATTTACAGTCGAGGTCTTTGTAAATTATACTGAAAAAGCAAAATTATATACGGAGGTAGAGAAATACATTAATGGAACTCCATACATAGATATTAATATAACTGCGTATTTCAATCCTATAGGATCTCTTATTAGTGAAATCGGGAGAAAAAATTATCTTGCAGTTAAAAATTTGGCATTATTATTTGTACCTAAGATTGAAGAGATTCTTGAAAATAAAAGTGTTATAGTAATATTCGGTTATCCAATACCGATTAGTGTATTGGTGGATTTTACACTTCCATTTATCTCAGCTATTCTTTTTGCAACAATTGTTTTCATAATACTCAAGAAAAGGATTGAGAAGCGATATTAATTCAGTTAGTACTCTTAAAGACTTTAACATTATCGCCAATTACCTTAACATAATAAAATAAAATAATAAAAAAATAATAAGTAAGATAAAATAATGTTAAAATTATTATCAAATTTACTAAGAAGAAGTATAAGTA
>JAGGXT010000190.1 GCA_021162905.1 Candidatus Odinarchaeota archaeon
AATTGTGGATAAAATAATCAGATTCTTTAAAAATAATTAAACCTCGGAGATGAATAAGTTTATAAATTCTTTTTTCATTTTTCGATTGTCTTAACGGGATGTGGCGTTAAGCTGAACCGTAAAAGAGGTGTAACAAGATATGGCATCAATGTATAAATTTATGAGAGATATATGGAAACACCCAGAAAAATACGGTTTAGACGGATATTGGAAGCAAAGATTAATTAAATGGAGACGAGAACCAACTGTTGTTAGAATAAACAAGCCAACAAGATTGGATAGAGCTAGAGAATTAGGATATAAGGCAAAACAAGGATATATTCTTGTCAGAGTTAAAGTGAGGAGAGGATCATTAAGAAGATCTAGACCTAAAATGGGACGTAGACAGAAAAGAATGGGATTTAAAAAATTAACTCCGAGAAAAAATCTTCAAGTAATAGCTGAGGAAAGGGCTGCGAGAAAATTTCCAAATCTAGAAGTTTTAAACAGTTATTATGTTGCTCAGGATGGACGATATAAATTCTACGAAGTAATATTAGTTGACCCGCATCATCCCGTTATCAAAAATGATCCTCACATAAATTGGATAGGAAATCCAGCAAATAGAGGAAGAGTTTTTAGAGGACTTACATCAGCAGGAAAGAAAATGCGAGGTTTAAGAAATAAAGGTAAAGGTGCTGAGAAAGTTAGGCCTAGCCGTAGAAAAATGCGTTCAAAGAAGAAAAGAGAAGAGAAAAAGAAAAAGTGATCTAAATGAAATATAAAGCAAGACCTACATCTGCTTTTTTTCAAGTCTTTTCTTATGTAACAGAGGATATTGAAAAGGTTAAACTAGCACTTTTTAATATGTTACCCAAGGAATTACATGAAAAAATTAAGCTGAATATCTCAAAAACAGAAGGTTATTTTAAAGACCCAATTCATATTATTTCAACAAAGTTAAGGGGAAAAGAGATAGATAGTTTTCTTAGGTATGTAGCGGAGAAGTTACCAAAAAGAACAAAAATTGTCATGAATAAAACTATTGCTCAACAAATAGATGAGCATGGTAACTTATATCTTAGATTTTCTAAAGATGATGCTTTTGATAACAAAATAGCCTTTGGCGATAGAGACGTAATTTGGTGTAAGATTCATTTTTCTGCGAAAGGCGATAAAAAGAAGAGCATTTTAGAATATCTTAAAGAAATAAAATTTATAGTGGAAGATCAAAAATGAGAAGACCTTTCATAGAACCAAATGTTCCTTTTCAAGAGAACTTTTTAGAAATTTATGAAGAATTAACTAAATATTATTCGGAAATTGTAGTTACAATTAATAATAGAAATGATTTGAAAGAAGCTACCAAAAAATTAAGGGAATTAAAAAATATTTCCTATAGATATCATATGGTACCTACACGTATTTCTGATACAAAGGTTCTTTTAAGAAAAATTAGGTTTAAAGTCGATCTTATATCTATATTTCCTAATAGTAAAAATCTTGCTGCATTTTCTGCAAGAGACCGAAGAATAGATATTCTTGTCTTCGACTCTACAAATTTCAATTTATTTACAACTTCAATAGCAAAGTTAGCAAAAGAGAATGAGAAAATATTGGAGATAAATTTTGGAGATATAATAAGAACACCTCATGGTACTGCCAAGGTTAGTAAACTGGGAAGATATCGCGCATTGTCACAAAGAGCTATCGAAGAAAATGTAAAATTGATTTTTACAATGTCTCCCGTTTCAAAATACGATATAAAATCTCCAAGAGAGTTAGAAGCATTAGGTGAACTATTGGACATACCACCAAAAATTATCATTGATGGAATTTCAAAAATCATTAAAGAGAGGATTGAGCTGAATAGGAGAAAAAGATCGGGAGAATATATTTTACCAGATGTCAGAATTATTAAAAAAGAGGATTGAATATGTCCCGAGAAAGACGTAGATATATAGCATTCAAAACAATTACTAGTGATATTAATTTAAATAAAGGAAAGGTTATTTCACTTGTTCTAAACGAGTTTCTAAAACTTTTTGGAGAATATGAAGGTGCTAAAGCCAGTCTTTATATAGTGGAGTATGACAGTGACCAGGGTACAGGAATCTTAAAGGTGAATCTAAAATCATTTAGAAAGGCTATGGCAACGCTGGCTTCAATTAGATACGATGCAGGTAAAGATATAAAATTTGAAATTTTGGGCGTTTCTGGAACCATAAGAAGATGCAAGAAGAAGTTTTTAACATACACTAAATCGAAATCGCATGATAATGAAAACATTAATAAGAACAAATAAATAATACAAGGTTGGAGATGAGCGAGCCGTGCTCCAGTCTGAAGCCAGATGATGACCTCGCGACGATGCGATCCACACATATATAACTAAATTTTGATACACACTTATTCTCGTTTGCCAGATTGATAAATAACTTTGACAATCAAAAGAAATGGAGGCGAAAGAGATGCTTATTGGTATTGTTGGCAAACCATCTTCTGGCAAGACTACGTTTCTTAACGCAGCTTGCTTAACCAACTATAAAACTGCAAGTTATCCATTTACGACAATAGAACCTCAACCAGGAACATCATATGTTCGTGTTAGGTGTGTTTGTAAGGAGTTTAATGTTCAGGATAATCCTCGTAATTCTATTTGCATTAATGGAACTAGGTTTGTTCAGATTAAACTTTTAGATGTTGCAGGTCTAGTACCCGATGCTTGGAAGGGAAGAGGATTAGGAAATAAATTTTTAGATGATTTACGCCAAGCTGATGCTTTAATTCATATTGTAGACGCCTCTGGAAGCTTGGATGCTGATGGTAAAGAAGTCCCTCCGGGAACTTGGGATCCTATAGAAGACGTCAAATTCTTAGAAAGAGAAATAACAATGTGGATGCTAAATATAGTAAAAAGGGACTGGCGGGAAATAACTACAAGAGTAAAGACAGAAAGGCTAAATTTTGCAAAACTTATGGAAAAAAGGCTATCAGGATTATCAATTAACAAGTTTCATATTCTGGACGCGGCTGCGAAAGCAAATTTAAATGTTAATGAAGTATGGGCCTGGGATGAGGAGGATTTATATAAATTTGTAGATAACTTAAGAAGACTGTCAAAACCTATGTTAATTGTTGCTAATAAGATAGATAAAGAAATAGCGCAGAAGAATTATGAAAAAATGAAGACGATTTTAAAGGACTATATAATAGTCCCAACTAGCGCCTTAAGTGAGTACGTTCTTAGAACTCTTAACGATAAGGGAGTAATTAGATACATTCCTGGAGATAATGATTTTAAAATACTTAAGAAGGATGCTATTGACCAAAAAACATTAAAAACCCTTGAGCTTATAAAAGAAAAGATCTTGAACAAATACGGGTCGACAGGTGTACAAGATTCTCTTGATATTGCTGTTTTTAAGCTTTTAAAGTACATAGCAGTCTTTCCTGTTGAAGATGCAAATAGGTTGACAGATCATGAAGGAAATGTACTTCCAGACGTTTTTCTCGTCCCAGAAGGAACTACTGCAAGAGACCTTGCATATAAAATACATACAACTCTAGGTGATACTTTTCTTTACGCGATTGACGTGAGAACTAAAAGCAGACTTGGAGAAGAATATAAACTAAAACATAGGGATGTCATAAAAATTGTAGCAACTGGAGGTAGGAAATAATAGAGATGTCAAATTTCTTCTTCTAAGCCCTCCTCTTCTTCCTCCTCAGACTCTGGGAATGTAAGTAATTTTGCAACCTTAAAATAGTATCCAGGAGGCTTATAAGGACCAAACGAGCGTAAACCCTTCTCTTTAAGCTGCTTTCTTAATTTTTTAGCATATTGAGGGGTTATTTCACCTCTTTTCTCACAAAAATCTATTATTTCTAAAGCTTCTTCTTCGGTTTTGCAGCGTCTTATAAAACTTATTACATCAGGATTTGTTAGCTCGTCTATTATTTCTTCTGGTTCTAATTCTTCTGTACGAACGCCAATTATTGAAATAGAAGACGTTTTATCTTCAATTTCTTTGAAAAGCGCAGGAAACATTTCTTTGAACTTTTCTTTATCGTACTTCATAAAATTTTCACCAAATTATTTTATAAGGGAAACGCCTTATAGAGGAATACATATAA
>JAGGXT010000022.1 GCA_021162905.1 Candidatus Odinarchaeota archaeon
CTATTATTATGGATCATAAGGAAATTATGAGGCAGTGAACTTATAATTTGATTTATTAATGCTAGGAGTATTTTGGGGGTTCAGTGAATGTCCACGTTGGTGAGCGAACATCCACCCTGGGCCACATCAGCCTCAGCTCCCTCTAGGTTCATAGGGAGCAAGTCATCGGTCTCGACCCCGTTCAGGGTAACCCCACAAGCCCCACATCGCGGCGTCCTTTCATATTGCGGTGTCCTTTCGGTGCTTTACTCCCACCACATTCGGACACTACCTCAATACTCACAAATGCTCATAAAACATTTAACTGTTTCGGAAGGCAGACTTTCTCCCCAAAATGGTGGTGGACAAAAAATTAAAAGTCTTGCGTAAGGAAATAAATGTAAAATTATAATGGTGTGATAATGTGAAAAGGCCAGTTAAGATCATATTTGGACCATCAACTAAAATGCCTATTAATGAGCTTATAGAGTTATCAATTATTGTTGAGAAAGCAGGTTTTGATGGCATAATGCTTCCAGATTTAAATCCGGCTGGCAGTTACAATGATACATTTCTTACACTAGCGGCCTTGGCTATTTCAACAAAACAAATAACTCTTGGGACAGCAATTTGTAATCCATACACACGCCATCCAGCCATGATAGCAAGAGCTTTTAGAACCCTCTATGATTTATCGAATGGTAGAGTTGTTATCGGTATTGGTGCGGGAGGTTTACTTCCGCTTTCATCAATTTGTTACAAAAGTTGGAAATCGCCCCTTAGAGTTGTTGAGGATTCAATTATTATAATAAGGAGATTACTAAACGGTGAAAAAGTTACCCATAAAAGTATAACATTTAGTGTATGCAATCTACAATTTAAGAATCCACCTGTTTCTACTCCTATATTCATTGGTGCTAGGAAAGCTGGCATGCTCAGACTTGCAGGGAGATTAGGAGATGGAGTTATTTTAAGTGCTTGCTCTGAAGAAATAATTGAAATTTCTAAAAGGTATTTGATGGATGGGCTAAGAAAGGCAAATAGAGATATTTCTGATTTTAGTATAGTTCATTGGACCTATAGCTCAATTTCAAAAGATCCAAATGAGGCAAAAGGGCTAATAAAGAAAACTGTCGCGCAAGTGTTATACTATCACCCTATAGAATTCTTAGAGAGAACATGCGAGGATATTGAAGTTATTATTAAGATTCGGGAATTAATTAGCTCAGGAGATATTAATGCTGCAAAAGAATTAGTCACAGATGAGATGATAGACAGATTTTCTTTAACTGGTACTCCAGAAGAGATCCTTGAAAAAATAGAGAGACAAGCCAAGGTGGGTATTACACATTTAGTTTTAGGATATCCTATTGGTAAAGAATTAAACAAGGCTCTCCAGCTAATAAAAAACGAAATAATTCCGCATATTGAAGAATGAAGAAAATAATCACTAACAGCATTATAAACATAAAGAAGAATGAAGAAAATTAATATATTGGCTATTAAATTTGCCCAAAGTTGTAGAAGATAATCAGGTAAAGAACAAATGCTGTTGCCACGAATGATAGAATTGTTATTATCCAGTCAACTATGCCAAATTTTACTTTCCATGGATATCTTACACTTTTCGTTCCAAAGCCTCTTATTTGTACTGTTAAAGTAAGCCTATCTACATACGTTATCATTTTTCTGGTAAATGGATTCACTATAGGCGCGGACATCTTGAAAAGCTTAACTGGGTTTTTTGTCTTTAATTCCCAACCTCTAAGTGACTGAGCCTTTGAAGTCAAGTTAAACTCGCGCCACAGCTCAGGAACAAACTTTAAAGCTATAACGGTGACGAATATCAAAGGAGATGGAATCTTTAGTTTTGGCAAGGACTTTATTAACTCATTTAGAGAGGTTGTATAGATAAAGGTGAAAGTTAAAGCCATTCCGATGATTATTCTGAAAATGTATCCTACAGAGAACAAGAAACTACCATAAATCATGGTGATTGGGCCTATCGTCACTCCGAAAATGTTGAAAGGTCCCAATACAAACAGTTTTTTGCTCGCTAACTCAAATGGAATCACTTTGTACAACTCTGGTTTTACTAACGTAAAGCCATATATGGTTGCTTCTATAAATCGGTATAGCCCAAATGGAATGCTTATTATCATCCATTTCCATGGAGTTTTTGATGTAGCATATAAGATGATTGCTATAAAGGCGTAAATTGCTAATATACGAGGATCTATAACAAAGCTTATTGTAACAAATAAGCTAAGGAAAAGCGCTAATTTTGAAAGAGGGCTCATCCTATGGAGCCATGTATTCCTCGGAGCATATTCAAACCAAACAGGCATCTCATTAACCCCCTTCTAACAGTTCTAACATCTCCTCAACTTTATATATTGTTGGTGGAACTCCGTAATCCTTCAGTGCTGCTGCAACACGAGATATTTGTGGTGGAACTATAAATGCTCTCTTTAGTACATCAAATTGTGAAAATACCTCGCCAGGTTTACCATCTAGGAGTATCTTTCCCTCATGCATTACGATTACTCTGTCAGCAAATTCATAAACGAGCCTCATATCATGCGTTATAATAACTACTGAATGGCCTCGATTTTTCATCTCTACAAGATGTCTCATTAGTTGAGTAGCGCTTTTTCTATCTAAGCCTCCAGTTGGCTCGTCAATTATCATGACCTTTGGTTGCAATACATAAACACTTGCTATTGCGACAAGAGTTTTTTTGTCCTTTGTGAGATCCACTATCTGTCTGTTTTTAATATCAGATAAACCGAATATTTCAATCGCTTCTTTTCCTATTTTCTTTATAACCTCTGGTTTTTCGCCAACCATCTTTAAAGCGAATATCACTTCATCCCAAACCCTTGCACTAAACAACTGATTATCTGGATTTTGAAACACATAGTTAACATATCGTATTCTTTTGTGTAAAGGCATTTTCTTTATATCTTCACCATTTACAAGAATTATGCTGTCATGATTGGTAGGTGTATATGCCCCAGCTAATGTTAAAGCCAGTGTAGATTTTCCTGAGCCATTTTGACCTATCAATGCAACAAGCTCTCCCTCATAAAGTTTCAAACTAACACCCTTTACTGCAGTAACACCACCAGGATATGTGAACCAAATATTAGATGCAATTAAAATTGGCTTTCTTTCAGACTTGCCAGAACTCTTAGACTCTCCTTCCTTACCCGCTCCTTTACCTCCACTTGAAGTATATTTAGCAAAAGCCTCAATAGCCTCTTTCTTTATTTTCAACTTCTGTTTTTCAATTAAATCAACAAGAGCATCGACAGCTTCCTCTACAGTAGCAGGTGTTCTGACATCTAGATTATATTTTTTCTTAAGAGCTAAGAAGAGATAAGAAACCTGAGGCAAACCAACACCAAGTTCTTGAAGAAGTTCGTCTTTCAGAGCTTCGTGGACATCACTATCGAGAATTATTTTTCCATTATCCATTACTAACACTCGTGTAGATAATTCAATTACTTGCTCGATATCCGATCCAGATTCTGAGATGATACACGCAATCCCATATTTTCTATTTAGTTCTCTGATTGCAGAGAGAACTTCATTTTTACCTATTGGGTCTAACATAGAGATTGGTTCGTCTAAAGCTATCAATTTAGGTCTCATAGCCAAAGCGCCCGCAAGAGCCACTCTTTGTTGCTGCCCACCAGACAGCTCTCTTGGATGCCTGTCTCTTAATTCTTTCAATCTAAGGACATCAAGAGCGTATTCAACACGCTCTGTTATTTCATCCTCTGGCAAATTTAAGTTAATTGGACCAAAAGCTACATCATCCTCTACGGTGATATTAAAAATTTGAATCTGTGGATCTTCAACTACAAGACTAACATGCTTTGCGAGATCAACGATTGTATGCTCTTTTGTGTTTAGTCCTTCTACAAGTACCTTACCTTCAAGTTTTCCTGGAAAATGATGAGGTATTACGCCATTCATTGTATATAGCAGTGTTGATTTACCAGCACCAAGGGGTCCTATAAGAGAAACGAATTCCCCAGGTCTTATCTCAAGATTTATCTCTTTAAGAACAGGAGTTTTTCTATGAAGGTATGTAAATGTAACATTCTCAAGCCTTACAATATAGTCCATGAAGGCATCACTCCTTATATCAACTTATTTGAGTTTTTCTTACAAAAACATTATATTTAAACACTTACTTAATTTTATCAAATTTTATACTATATTTAAGGAGATATTGCTAATTACTCTTAAAATCTTTACTAAAAATCTCAAACAAAAACCAAATAAAAAGAAAAAAGAAAAATTTAGCAAACATTTTTTGCTAACGACACTGTTTTTTATTCAACAGCCTCTACTTTTGCAAGAGCAGCTCTTGATTCATATGCAGTTTCGCCAATGATTGCTCCAATTATGATGAAAACTATTGTAGTTGGATACCATGTAGAAAGAGCAAAGGCGGCATAAGCAACGTAAGCTGCCCATGGATTCTGTGTGAATGCGTAGATAACAAGCCAACCAAATAGGTGTATAAGGATCATCACAATTATTAATACAACTAGGTACGCGTATCTATTTACACCAGTTATCTTAAACCGTCCAGATCGCATCACATACCAGTATATGTAGGAGTTTACAGCCCATACACCGCTATCAATAATTGCAACTAATGGCCCTACTAAAGGAGCTGGTAGCCAAGGCGCTCCACCAATAGCCCATCTTATGAAGAAGCCGATAAACCATGCTATTAATGAGACTAATGGACCGAAATAGACAGCTACAAACGCTGTAATTAAAGCAGGAAGGTCTATGTTAACACCTGTTGGTAGACCACCAACAGCATATATAGCTGCAGCAATAGCAGTAGCGATAAGGGTATATGCAGAAAAAGGCTCATACTTTGCCTCAGGGCTATATTTACCAGGAGGTGCTAACCATTCGGGCACCTGAATGAAGCGAAGCACGCAAATTATAGCTGGAATGAAAAGTATCAAGATTGCAACTGCATACCCTAATCCTATTCTAGCCGGAGAGTAGGATGGACCCAACATTTCAGTCCATGGCTGAGCAATTAATAGAACTATAAGTCCAATAACAACACTAGCCACTGAAATCATGAGAGCTTGTTTGGGACCTATCTTTTCAGCCAAACTCATAATTACTCACCATTTTTCTTATTTTTTACTATTTCTTATCTTATTTTATAATTATATTATTGTATATGAGCTCTTATTGCAAAAATTATAAAGTAGTATACTCAGTCAGTTGCTAAATAATAAGAGGATAAATATATAGTTTTTTCATAATTTAATTTATTCTAATAAACAAATTTTTATAATA
>JAGGXT010000070.1 GCA_021162905.1 Candidatus Odinarchaeota archaeon
CTAATTAGTTGTATAGCGGTTGTTACGCTAATACGAAGTTTTTTAAGGGGAAGCAAAAATGCTTGGTATGCACTCACGATCATTTCTTGTTATTCGCTGATTGTCAGAGCATCCTTTTTCATCATTTACTTTCTAGGACTTCAAGAAACCTTACCATTGCTAAATATTAATCTTGTAGGAACCAGTACTTTTCTTAGTTCTATAACCATGAGCCCTTTTAGTGTGGCATTTCTGTTTGTATCAAAAGTCTTTAACATCACAATAAACACACCAAATCCCACACTTGGTCTCTTTTCATTTAGTATACTCATAATCCTGGTGGCGTTTTTATATTATCCACCAACACCATCCACTGCGGTATCTTTCATACTACTCTTCCTGCTCCCACATATTACACCTATTGCCTTTCCAACTATTATGTATCTGCTCCTACTAGTTTTTGATGCTGCTTACATATACTTGTTACTAACATATCGACCACTAAAATAAGTAGCTCAGCTTACTAATAAGTAACAAGTTAGTTGACATGTTTACATCGTGTTTGAATAGTTATAGATGGGTGGAGTGGGAGTTATTTGAAAGTTGAATAAGCTGTAACCAAAGGTGTTAGGGGGATAATTGAAAAATAATTATATTTTGCTCCCTAACACAATTCTACTGGGTTCTACACAATTCTCCTAAGAAAACTCAAATACCATTATTGCAATAACACCCGATACAAAGAATAAACTGTAACTATAGTACACACATTTGAAAAAACCTACTCTATTATCTATAAATCCAAGACAAATGCAATCCCGACAGCAAAATTTTTAAACAAATACACTCTATCATTATAAAGAGTATACCAGACTGTAGAATTACCACAGCCCGGTGGTGTAGCGGCCAAGCATCGCCGGCTTTGGCCCGGCGGACGGGAGTTCGAATCTCCCCCGGGCTATCACTTATTTTTTGTCGGCTGTGTATTATTTAGGCTACAGTATATTTGACAGGTCAAGGACTGTCAGATCGGTGATCCACAGGAGGAGGAGCTGGTTATTATTCAGCCACGCGATTTTTTGGAGGAATTCGTCCATTTCTGGTTTATCTTTCAGCGGCTTTTTGAAACGCCATCGGTAGACTACTTGGCATTTTTGCACATTCCAGACTGCGATAGATGATGTGTTGTACAGCACGGCGAGGTACTTATTATTTGGGCTGATTGACATATCGACTGGGAATACGTTTATGTTGGGAGGCGATCCATCAACAGCGTCCTGCTGCTCTTGTGGAGTGAGGTGGTAGAACGTATCAAGGCGCTGCTTGATGAACTGCTTGTTGAAGAAGAACTCATCGGACTTAAAACCGCGGATATAGTTCGGCCACATTTTTTGTTTTCTACGAGGCTTTTGAAGTCAGCGACAGCGATTTCGGAGCGATGAGAGATTATTAAGAGACTGCCGTCCTCGGACCAGAGGTAGGAGCCTACTTCGTATTCTGGGTCCATGAAGCATGCGAAGAAGTTTTTGGAGATTTTATTGTTTTTTATTTGGTGGATGTATATGCCGTCTCTGCCGCTGACTGCGATATAATTTTCGGACGGATGGACTTCAAATGATGAGATTAAGTGTTCGATATTGTTGTTTATTGAGATTTTTATGTTCCTCAGAGGGTTTTTGACTATGATGAAGCCACATTCAGTACCGATTAGTATTTTTGGGTCTTTTCTGAACCAATGCATTCTGGCTGCTCTGGTGTGTTCTAATTCTTTGCTGAGATTTATTTTTCTAACGGCTTGTCCAGTAGATGTATCTATAAGGTGCAACATGTTATTGGAGGTTAATACTGCAATATGGCTGTCGTCTGGGCTCCATGAGAGGGATAATATTTTGTTATCGAAGGCTTGCTTTATTATTTCACTGCCAGTTTTAATATTTAGGACTGTTAGGGTATAAGGATTTTCGATGATGACTGCAGCGCGCTGTTTATTATGACTCAAAGCGAGCAAGTCATTTATGGGTTTATGGAATGATTTCAGGATTTTCAGTTTTTTAAGTTTGAGGAGCTTGTCGAGAGCTTCTTTATTTTTAGGGTCCATGTATATGACTTGCATGTAGAGGGATGCTGCTTTCTCTACGTTACCGCTTTTCTCGTGCATTTGAGCTTGAGTTAGCATTTCATTTATTTGTGCTTTTTCGGCATTCATAATCTCATGCTCCTATTCACAGAGGGGACAGAACAATTAAAATAAAGGTGTATTGCAAATAAAGTCCAATGCAAAGTCAGCAATCCAAGACAGAACTGTTTCTTCAATTATTATCTTTATTGCTTGATAGAATTCCAAAATGGCTACATTATAAACTCCCAATATATGATTAAAACAGGAGCAAGATGATTTTCATTTCAGCTTAGGTTATCTATAATCACCAATAAAGATTACTTTCTCAGATTTTCTGGTTGCATTATAGAATCGCTCGTCTGCTGTAATTACTGTTCCATTTACGTTTTCCGCTAAAGTGAAATATATTGAATCGTAGACTGTGATGTTAAAGTTTATTGCAATACGTAACGCATGATCTATCATATCCCAATCCATTGAGTGATAATTAATGGGGAGCTTCTTAATGATATTAGTAATCTCACTTAATGTGGATTCATCAATAACTCCAGATAGATAATACTTTCTTATCGCATTGGTAAACTCTGCTTGAATCAAATACGGCGCATGAAGATCTATTAAACCATCCTTGAAATCTTTTAATAATTGGATTGCGTTACTGCTAAATTTTTCTCTAACAAACCATTTTACGGCAACCGAGCAATCTACGACAATTATTTTCATCGGCTATCCCTATCCTCGCGGATAATCTTCGCAGATAGGTTTTCATCTATCTTTTTTGTTTTGCTTCTAACTTTCTCTATTTCCTCCAATAGCATTTTCATTTTCTCCTCCCTCACCCTCCTCTCTAAATATTTCCTTACTTCTTCTGAATAGTTAATCTTTAACCTCTCTAGTTCTTCTTTTAACCGCTTAGGAATTCTAATACCTAAAACAGTACTATTCAACAACATCACCCTATTTGATAACATATTATGTTAACTATTTATGTTTTTTTATTCTGATAACAAATACCAAATATTATTTTCTGAGTGAATGTGGCAACAGACAAAATCCTCTTAAAAACGCATAGATATCAGAGCAATTAGGAAAATTATTATTGTGTCCCTTTTACGTAAGAGTTTCCAGCAATATCCAGAAGGACGATTTGGAAAGACAAATCGAAGCCATTGAGGAATACGCAAAAGAACGAGGTGGGCAAATTAAAATCCCCAAGGATATCGAATCAGGACTCAATGAGAATTAGAAAAACTATCACAAGCTTCTCGACAGTGTGGGGAAGTGTCGATGATTTAATCCCCATGAACCCGGAGGGGAGTTGAGGCTGATGCAACCCAAGTCCATTGTGAAGGTAAGCATAAATGAAGGTACTTTTACTCGCTTTCCTCGATGAAAACTCACAACGGACAGACTCCAAAAAAGTTAGATAGCTTGTAGAAAAATAGGAATCAAAATTAAAGTGTAATATCTCTGAGTAATATTCCTTGGGTTCGCTCTGGTCCAAAGCTGGCCATCATTACTGGCACTTTGAGATAGTCTTCTATAAACTCTATATATTTTTTGACGTTTTCAGGAAGTTTTTGGATACCGCCTTTACATATTTCAGCCCATTCTTCTCTTGAGAAGTCATCCCACCCAGGAAGAGTTTCATATATTGGTTTGCATTCAGCAAATTCTTTCATGCTTGCGGGAACATAGTCGATTTCGCCAAGGTCTTTATGGTAATATTTAACAGCAACTTTAAGTTCTTTTAAGCCAGATAAGACATCTAATTTAGTTATAGCAAGGTGAGTAAAGCGATTTAATCTATGAGCATGTTTAACTAATACTAAATCCAGCCAGCCACACCTTCTTGGCCTTCCAGTTGTTGTACCGTATTCATGGCCTCTTTTTCGTAAGTATTCACCAATTTCATCTTTCAACTCTGTTGGTACGGGTCCTGTGCCAACTCTTGTTGTATAGGCTTTAACGACACCTATGACATATTTGATTTCAGACGGTGGCACACCCAGTCCAGTACATACACCGCCAACGGTTGAGTTTGAGCTTGTAGTAAATGGGTAAATTCCATGGTCTATATCCAAATGTGTGCCTTGTGCACCTTCAGCTAGTATCCACTTACCTTCTTCCAATGCCTTGTGTAATATAAGTGAGGTATCTTGAATTAAAGGTACTAGTCGGTCTTTGATTTTCTCAAGCTTTGCTAATACTTCATCTGGAGTTGGACATTCAATATTATATTTTTCAAAAATTGGCAACTTATAGTTAAAGAGAAGTTCTAATTTCTTCTTTAATTCTGAGAAGTCCTTCAGATCTACCATTCTTATGCCTATTCTGTCCATTTTATCAGCATAAGTTGGGCCTATACCTCTTTTGGTTGTTCCAGCAGCCAAATTTCCTTTTATACGTTCTTGTAAACCATCTAATAATTGGTGATAAGGCAGGATCATATGTGCTCTATCACTAATTATAATATTTGGTTTAATGCCCCTCGCTTCGAGACTCTCTATTTCCTTAACCAACTTAAATGGATTAATAACCATTCCATTCCCTAAAATTGATAATTTTCCAGAGACAACACCAGATGGTATAAGATGGAACTTAAATGTTTCATTACCCACAACAACAGTATGACCAGCATTATCACCGCCCTGATATCTAGCTACGATATCAACACGACTGGCTAGGTAGTCAACAACACGCCCTTTTCCTTCATCACCCCATTGGGAACCAACTACAGCAATAATTGGCATAATTATTACCTACCACACTATCCCATTCAGACCATTTTACGTTTATCATTATCATTTAAAAATTTAATTAAACCTTATATCAGAAATTTTCCGTGGTTTCTATATAATATAAAAATGAGATAAAAAAGAGATACAACAATCTTATATTATTATTTTAGTACCTTTCCAGTTTCCATATACCATAAATACAAATCCAATTCTGCTAAATTGAGATTTGACCTTCTTGCAATTCCTCTCAATAAATTTTCAATTTCCAAGTATTTTCTTTTCGTTAGCGTTTTTGGCTTTTTGATTAACTTATATCTCGCTAGTATGTCGATAATATGGAAGTCTATAATAGCAAAATTAGTATAGCCTATATTTCTTAAAAAGTGACTTGCTTCTTTATATCCAATTCCTTTTATATTTTTAACCAACCACTCTCTCAGTTTATTTTCATCATCAAAGGAGTTAATAATATCTTTTAACGAGTCCTTATATTTTCGCGCTTTTACAATATATTTTGCCCTAGTCTCGGGAAATCGATGCCCTAATTCTTTTAATTTTCTTGCTAACAGAGACTCTTGAAGTGTTAGGAGGCCATCTCCTAACACTTCTTGAATTTTTATACTTCTCTCGGCATTAAAATTAGCTGTTAAAATGCAAAAGCAAAGCTCTTTAAATATTTCATCACTTGATTTTTTACCGTTTTCTTTAAATTCTCTTATACGGGCATCTATTACCTTTTTTATTTGGCTCTTTTTCAAGTTTTCAATAGATTGCAGTAATTCTTTAATGCCATTATTACTCATTGACATTTTAACACCTTACCTTAATTAAAACAAATAATAATCATAGTATCGTAACTTAAGACCTACCTTGGCGATTCCATAATTTACGTGATTTTATAAATCTATGGTTTGATTTTCGATATAGTATATAACCAAAAAGAATTCTTTAATTTAGAGCTTTCTTATTATTCATTATATAGCTAACATTTTTATATTCTATCTTTTTGTTATATTGTGCTGATAGTTGTGGAGGGTTTCCTATGAAAGACCTATTAAAGATATCGAGCGTCTGTGGCATTCTAGCCCCAGTAGTAGCATATACGTTTATTTTTATATCAATAGCAAATGCTCCATGGTTCTCGTGGCAGTTAAATGCTTTGAGTGATTTGGGAGCTCATGCGGGTTCGGATTTAACATTCAATTTTGGATTGATGATTGCGGGCGTTTTATTGCTAATTTTTTCAATTGGCTTATACATATACTTTAAGGATACTTTAAGCAAAAAAGGATCGATATTTCTAATTTTAGATTCTATCGCTCTTTTTGGGATCGGGCTTTTCCCAGAAACAGCAGGTAGAATTCACTTTTACGTTTCGGTGATGTTTTTTGTTATGTTTCCTTTAGGATATTTAGTTTTTAGTATAGCTTTCTTACTAAGAAGAAATAACTTTTTATTAGTAGTAATAGCCTTGTTAGGGACTGTTGCATCCATAATTATTTGGAGTTTTCCTTGGAGCTCATTAGGTATTACAGGAGTTGCAATACCAGAGTTTTTGTCATCTTTAATAGGCTCTCTTTGGGTAATTGCCATGTCTATTGAATTATATAGAAAGAGTGAATGAGGGATTAGCTCTCATCTATTTGAAATATTATATATTATTTTTTGTGGCTATAAAGTAAAGCAAAAGTTTAAATACTTCGTCATAGGATATGAGTTGGTATAACATATGTGAGTTTGAGTTGTTGTGAACAAGGAAGAAAATATTAGTTCGGACGCATTGAAAATACGTGATATAAAACCTGGTGATGTACAATTAACCTTGTATTTTAAGGTCCTTGAAAAGCAAACAGAGAGAACTATTTTTTCTAGGAAAGATAAAACAACACATCGTATAGCTGAGTTTCTAGTCGGCGATGATACTGGTGTTATTGTATTAACTGCATGGGATGACACTATTGATAGACTATCCATTGGAAAAACTTACAAACTGATGAATGCATATGCTGAAATGCGAAGTGGATATTTACGTGTAGTAATCGGACGACATAGCAAACTTGAGGAGGCAAATGTAAATCTCGGGGAAATTAATATGCTTAATAACAGATCTCAGATGACAGCACCAATTATTGATTATTCGATATATCCTAGAAGCATTATAAAGGGAAAAACTAAACCTAGTAGATCTAGAAGGAGAAGAAGATAAAAAGTAGTGATAATTACAGTAATAGTTGTTAATAATTTAGTTTTTATTTATTCTTCTTACTGATACTTACTGTTTATTCTCTTAAGCTAATCGCTTATTTGGAAATTTCCTTCTTTGTCAATGACTATCTTTTTGTGTCTCAATGCCCAGCATGACATAACAATACCAACTGGCAGCGATGCAGGATGCCTAGCAGAAATTTCAATATGTACGTCGATTGCTGTTGGTCCTTCTCCCAAGCCCATAACACCGATTCCAAGCTCATTGACCGCCTTTAATAGTTCTAGTTCCATATTAGCAATAAAACTCTCAGGATGACGCTCACCTATCTTCCTGAGCAATGCTCTTTTTCCTATGATCATAGCCATATCTTCGCCGCCACCTATTCCAACACCAATAATATAAGGTGGGCATCCTTTAGATCCTGCGTCTATAACGGCATCTATAACTGCCTTCTTTATTCCTTTCCATCCAACTCCTGGTGGAAGCATGAATAACTTTGATACATTACTACTTCCGCCTCCCTTGGGAACTACATATATTTCCAAAGTATCTCCTGGTACTAACTCCCAATATATCCATGGAATATATCCTCGTAATCCTACGTTTGTCTTAGTATTTCCCTTTAGAGGATCAACAGCATTCGGTCTTAATGGGACCTCCTTTGTGGCAATTTCGGTAGCTCTTTGCAGAATTTCTTTTAATTTGCTTCTTATAGGAAAATCATCACCAAGTTTTACAAAGAAGGAGACAATCCCAGTATCTTGACAAATTGGCTTTGATAGTTTAATTGCAAGCTCAATATTGTTAACAATGGCTTCAAGTTGTGATCTTGCAATTGGATTTTTTTCAGTCTCGAGCCTTCTTTTTAACTCATTAAATACGTCATCTGGCATTACTGTCGCTGCCTTTCTTAACCCTTCAACTACCGATTTTTCTATAATACTTTCAAGTTCAGACACATTCATATTAATCAACTCCAGCCATTTTATAAGCAATATTTCGTCTTTCTCTAACCTTTTTACTTACATCCTCGAATAAGTTATTTCCATGAGCATCAATTGTTACTATTAACGGCCCAAAATTTTCTACTTCGAAGACCCACAGTGCTTCTGGCATTCCTAATTCTTCGAGCCAATATACAGTTTTTACCTTCTTGATAGCGTTTGCTGCAAGAATAGCAGCTCCTCCAGTAAATGCAGCATATATGGCACCAACTTCCTTACAAGCCGCTGTTGTCTTACTTCCCATACCACCCTTCCCAATGATCATCCTTGTCTTAAATATTTTGATAAACTTATCTTCAAAAAGCTCCATCCTTGTGCTTGTTGTTGGACCTGCAGCTACAACCTCCCATTTATCATCAATCTTTTTTATTACTGGTCCACAATGATATACTGCAGCTTCTCCGAAATTTATTGGTAACTTTTCGCCTCTCTCATACTTTTCTAGTGCGATTTTATGTGCTTCATCACGTGCCGTGACGACCACACCAGAGAGGTACACAATATCTCCAACTTTTAGCTGCCTTACATCATCCTCACTAAGAGGAGTTTTGAGGTGATATTCTTTTGGCATAATAATCACCAAAGAATGACTAAGACATTTTTAATTGAGATGGAACATTTTTATATCTTTTTGTGTAGATATTCACATAGAGAGTAAAGGGGCTTTCAAAATGATAGACTCATACATTGAAAGAGCCAAGCTTAACGAGGAGAACTATAAGAAAGTTTTAGAGTTTTATCACTCCAGAAAGAGTGGAAAGCCTAACATCCTACTCTTTACTTGCATGGACGAAAGAATTATACCCTCATTCTTATTTAACACAGGAATTGGAGATTTAGTAGTAATTAGAAATGCAGGAGCATATTTATCGGGAGATGTAATCAGAAGCATTGTTGTAGCTGTGTTTGAAAAAAATATTGATAAGATAATAATTGTTGGACATACGGATTGTGGTATGACGAAAGTGAACCCAAAAGAGTTAAAGAAGAAAATTTCTGAAAAAACAGGTCTTTATGATGATGAAATTGATTATTATACAGGTGATTTTGAAAGTTGGATTAAAGCATTTAATGACCCATATGAAAATGTTAAGAGAAGTCTAATCATTTTAAGAAGACACCCCTTAATACCAGAAGATGTTGAAATAAGAGGTTTTGTATTTAATTTGGAGACTGCCTCTCTTGAGGAGGTGGCAATCCAGAGGTGAATAAAAAATGATATTAGAATGGTTGTTATCCATCCCGTGGTTAGAGATAAGTTGGGGTTTTTTCATATCTGGAATTATTTTAACGATAATAGCTGTTATAGGGGCTATGGAAAGTGGTGGAGTTGAGACAGGACATGAAGTTGATATATCCCATGATGTTGATGTGGGACACGATTTGGATATATCTCACGATGTTGATATAGGACATGATTTAGATGTAGGGCATGATGTTGATGTGGGACACGATTTTGACTTATCTCATGATGTAGGACATGGAGAATATTTAGAACATGGTGGCACACCATTGACCTTATTATTAGGTGCGTTTCTTCTAATATATGGCGGGTTTGGCATCGCAATATTTCAATATTATGGGGTTACGCTTCTCAATGTCTTAGGACTATTAGGCATTACGATATTTGCTGTGTTTTTAGTAAGCTTTATGTGGAAAAAAATATTTACAACTGGCACGTACACTTGGAGAGCTGAATATGCTATTGGTAAAATTGCAACTGTTATGTTTACAGTAGATAAAGATGGCGGAAGCATAAAAGTGGATACTCACACTCCTCTGGGCATCGTAACTTATCCTGCGAGATCTCTAGATCCAAATAAAACTTATCCATCTGGTGAACTTGTTTATGTAGTTGGTTTTAAAGATGGTTATGCTATAGTCAGTGACAGTCCACTATCTAGGCAGAAAAACTAAACACCGTGTAAAGATACTTGCTTAGATGCCTATTACAAAACCTTTTAAAGTTCGTTTCTTCTTATTTATTATTAAATATCTTTGGTGATGTGAATGCAACTGGAGGGTGTAGGACCGCTTACATGGATTATTGTTGTCATTTTCCTATTACTAATATTAATCATTGCGATCTATAAAGCACGATACAGAAAATTCAAAACAAATGTCTATGTGATTCATTTCAGAAGAGGAAGAATAAAGCACGCAGGTCTTGGTGGAAGCTTCATTCTGCTTCCATTGATCGATGAATATGTTGAAATACCAACAACAGCGCAAAAGGTTGACATATCTGCTGAAAGAGTAATAACCATAGAAAATCAAGAATTGATAATACATGGGTTTGTTGTTTGGCGTGTTGTTGATCCTGAAAAATTGTTCAGCAATGCTGAATGGAGTAGAATTGATGAGATTCTAAAGGATGTTACTGAAAGCGTTATACGTACCACGTGTGCAAACATGGAGTTAATAGACATCCTTAGAGAGAGGGAACGTATCATCCGTGCTATAGTAAGTGAGTTAGACAAAATAACTGCTGATTGGGGTATAAAGGTAATAACAGTCGAAATAAAGGACGTCTCAGTAGTGAATAGGGAGTTATTCCAGAATCTACAAGCTGAGATGTTTTGGAACCAATGGAGAAAAGCCCAAACCTTGCAACAAACGAGCATGCAGGAAATTGGTATTTTGGAGCAAGAGAGAGAAAAGACAGTTGGTCTTAAAGAGAGAGAAAAGAAGCTAGAGCTTACAAAAAGAGATATCGAAATTGCTAAGATGGAAGCTGAGAGAGAGAAGGCTAGGAAAATCATTGAAGCTGAAGCAATGCGTCAAGCCCAGATAATTGAGGCCCAAGGTAAGGCAGAAGCAGAGTACTTATCGCTAGTTAAGCGTGCAGAAGGATTAAGAAAATTAGCAGAATCGATAAATGATCAAATCATAACATATGAAATAGTTAAACAGCTGCCAGAGCTTACTCAAAATCTAAGACATATGTTTAAAGAGGCAGTTTTTATCGGTGCTGGGGAGAAAGTTGGTGATGTAGTTCCAAGTTTAATAGGAATAATTTATGATACAATTAGACAGTTAACAGCAGGTAAAAGTGCTGAGAGTTTGAAAGTTTTGAAAGAGAGTTTGAGAGAGACTACTAAAAAGGTCTAATTAACTACTTCTATCTCTTATTCTTTTTATAGTACTTTAAAAACATCAATATCTATTTCTATAGGGTGTACTTATGTATAATGCAACTCCACTTATTGAATTTGCAAAGACTATTGTTCA
The DNA here is from genome assembly GCA_021162905.1 of Candidatus Odinarchaeota archaeon. The sequence continues at coordinate 11,284 of JAGGXT010000070.1, forward strand.
ATTTATCTTAGCAGGCCTTCTACTGGCAAAGTGGATGTCCTCAAAAGAGCGTTTTTATACGGATATTCCGTTTTTATTTGGTATGCTCTTCATGTTTGTTGCTATCGGCGAAGCTTTAGATGCACTCTTTGATGCACAATTGCTTTTAGCAACCTTAGAACTTTATAAAGTTCGTCTGTTTATAGCTGTCACGGGATTGACATTTATTGTCTTTCTGCTGTTTGTTATATGGGTAAGAAAAAATTATCGCTATCATTCGATTTTTTCAGCGTCATTTCTTGGAATTTTTGGTTCATTGATCTTAATTTCTGAAAATGCTACCACGGCTTTATTGGTTGCATCTATTGCAATAATTTTAGTTGCAATTCCTAGTGGAATAACACTAATTGTGATATGGAGGCTAAAACGGTTACCAGAATTTCACAGCTTGCTTGCGGCCATAGCTATAGTTATAATTGTTTTGGGACAGATATTGGAAAATATATTAAGCGGTAGTAGCATCTTGTGGATTTCAGAAGGTGTGGACTTACTTGGATGGATAACTTTGTATCTATCAACAGTTATTAGACCTAATTATACTTAGTTCACCCTTACCAG
>JAGGXT010000169.1 GCA_021162905.1 Candidatus Odinarchaeota archaeon
TATATTGAATGTTTTCGTACAATAGAATTGCGCCGTGTAAGAAAAATAAACTTATCAATTTTGATTCTGATTCTCGAGTTTCATATTTTTGATGGATCTAATATTTTATATACAACTAGTACTCTATCTAGTTGTAGTAATAGCGGACTTCACTGAAAGAAGCGTGCAAAACTCATGAAACATCTGTCCATGTTAGTAACTGGCGCATGTGGATTTGTTGGTTCTCATATGGTTGATTTGTTACTTTCTATGGGACACTACGTAAGAGCTATGGATAAATATTTATGTAGCGAAATAATCAGTAACAATGTAGAGTTTATACGGGCGGATCTGACGAAGAAAGAAACGCTCACTACCCTTTTCGAAGACATTGACTATGCATTTCATATTGCTGCGCTATTTGATTACTCTGCTTCGTGGAGAGAACTCTATAAAGTCAATGTAGAAGGAACGAAGAATCTTTGCGAAGAAGCTTTAAACTCTGGTGTGAAAAGAGTTGTTATTTGGAGTTCGGGAGCTATATATGGGATTCCAAAAAAGGTCCCTGTAAAGGAAGATGCTCCTCTTGCACCTCTTAATGACTATGAAAAATCAAAGGCTGAGCAAGAAAAAATAGCATTAAAATATTATGAAGAGAATGGACTTCCGATAACAATATTACGTCCTGCCTCAGTTTATGGTCCTAGAGGAAAATACGGAGTTTCTGTAATTCTCTTCTTATTAGCTGAGGGAAAATTACCTGCTATTCCGGGGCCAGGGAAATTTAGACCAGCACTAGTTCATGTAAAGGATGTTGTAAATGCAGCCTATTTTGTTTGTGAGAAAATGAATGCTGTTGGTGAAGTTTATAATATATCTGATGATGGAAGATACACAATTGAGGAGTTAATTTTAGCAGCTGCAGATATGATAGGGGTGAAGATTCACAAATTTCACATTCCCGCACCCATACTCTATATAGTTGCCATGTTAAATTCTATATACTCAAAAATTACCAAAAAGAAGCCATTAATTACAAAGGAGATGATACGCTATCTAACATATGACTCTATTATGGACAACACAAAAATCAAAGAACTTGGTTATAAGCTATTATATCCCGATACGCTCGTAGGCTTAAGGGAAACAATAGAATGGTATAAGCAGGTTGGATGGATATGAGTTTCCTCATAGACCCTTTTCTTTTAATTTTCTCAGGAATAGCTGAGGTCTATCTTTGCGGAAAAATTTTATGTAAGCATCACGAAAAAAAGAACATTTTGTTATTTCTTTCAGTGGTTATAATTTTCTGCTTTTGGATAATTGCTGGTGCATTATATCTGGATTATCTTAATATTCCATTTCTTGGTGATTATGGTAGGGGAAATCACTTTATGTGGAACTCTGGAGTGGAGATTATTGGCCTCAAGCCATTTATAGATACCTCTGTTCCGACATATAAAAATCCACTTAGCTCTCTAAACTTATTAGCGATATTAATCTTTGCAACATATCCTTTGTGGCTTTACTTTGGAATTAGAGTAGGCTATAAAATCCTTAGAAGAGCTTAAGCCAGTGCGCATACGAGATAATTATAAGTGAAGGAATACATAATAATTATCAGAGTATTAGGGTTGTGATAGGTGAGAAAAAGCATCTTTCTCTCCCTATTATTAACCATTTTACTGATTTCTCCTGTAATAGTAAACTCTCATTTTAATATTGGTCAAAGAAAAGCCTTTATTATGTCTTCAGATTTATCAGCCACAACAATAATAACGGGGCATGTTAAAATCATAAATGAACATATAGTAATGGACGAAACCATTACTATTAAAAGTGGTGATATGTTAGAAATAATAAATTCAACACTAGATTTTAGTCAATTAACTGCGAGTTCTACACTAATTGACAATGGGGGAACACTTATTATCAACAACTCACACATAATCTCCAATCTTAATAATGAATACACTTATGTTATTTCAAGTAACGGAGATCTAATTGATGTAAATAGCTCATTTATTAACAAACAATTACCCGTTAATTTTGATAATAGGCAATGTACAATGATTTTTGCAATGGAACATGGAACAAATTTAATAAGATTAGATGGTAATCGCTTTGAGAACTTTACAGAGACTATAATGGTTTCTAGTGCTAGCGGAAGTGTGAATATTTTTAATAACACATTCATTAATTGCCTCTTTGCTCTCACTCTTGATTATCTCCAGAATGCAATCATTGCAAGAAACACCCTAATTAACTCAATAGCATGTGGTATTACTGCTACGGGGATATAACGTCACGATTAAGGACAATTATATCTACAACGAGAGAGACTTATTACAAACAGAAGTGAATCTTTTCGGTGATATTTTTAAGGGTATTGATATTTAGAATCTCAAAGTAAGATGCCTCTAGACTTTATTTTGGGATTCTTGGTGATCTTGGCTTCTCTTATAGTACTTATAGTCATAAAGAAAAGAAATAGAAGGCAAACAGAAAATTAAAACTTCCTATAAAGAAATTTTATTACAGTAGAGTGTAGTGAATAAGATTTATATGACGGTATTAATTATACTTATTTTACTTACTTTGCTGGAATAAGAGGCTTTCTTAAGTAATATTATTATATCACGAATTTATATATTCTATTATTGTATTAGACATAATAAAAAAGATATATGTAATAGTAGATAGAATAAGTTAGAAAAATAATTGGTGAAAGTGGATGGTTGGGTGGAAAGAGAGATTAAAGAAGATATCGAAACGGGTATTGCCCATTGTTGTTTCTATAGCTGCTGGCACAGTATTTCCTCCGGCAGCTGGGGCTATTTCTGCATTACTTAGAGAAAGATTGTCAAAATTTGATTTATCCTTTGATGACAGTATTTTAAGCAGTGTTTCAGAAAGCATTTTAACCAAAATGGATCAAGTTGATGAAATATTCGAAAACTTCAAAAAGCAGCTTATGGAGAAGAATAAAGAGCTAAGCCATTTGGTATCCTCCGCAGTAGAGTACTCACTTAGAGACATATATAATCAAATAACAGCGGCTATGCAACAGATTAATGAGCTAAAAGAGAAGCAAGCATCCCTATTAGAGGACCTATTCAAAGAAATGAAAGGCCTTGGTGTTCCAGCTCAACTTCCACAAATTCAGATAGGCGACATACTTAACACGTTTACTGTCGCGAGGGGAGATCTATTAACGAGTATCTCCTCACTTGAGAGGATAACTACTCAGTTGGATCAGAAACTAGGTGAAATGACATCTGCTGGTGTTTTATCGCTTGATGCCTTTCAAAATGATTTTAAACAATATCTGACTACTTTTAATGAGAACATTGAAATTTTTGAAAAGAAAATGGTTGCTGTATTATCCAATGGTGGTTTGCTCAGCCCAGAGGAAATGGAATCAATAAATTTAAAACTGAATGAGTTCAAATCGACGCTAAATGAACTTCAAAATCAAATTTTTGCAAAAGAGGGCGCAAAAACATTAGACTTGGATGTAATCAGAGATACATTAACGAAAAATGCTAGTGAATTCAAAAACTTTGTGTCGGAGTTCGAAAAGAAATTCCCAACTCTGCTTTCCGAAAAATTATCACTTCCACCAAATCTAAGTTCTCTCTTTGATGTTGGATTAAAATTAACTGACAAAACAGACCAGATTAGCAAGTTTTTGGCAGATCTAGAAAAGGATTTACCTGAGCTTATTGAAAAAGGTAAACTCGGTGAAGTATCGAAGAGCTTATTGAGTAAAGTTGACGAATTTGAGGCCGTTGTTTCTGATGTAGAGGCTAGATTAATTAAAGTACTAGAAGAACAAGGAATAGACGTCACAAAGGTAAGTGGTGACTTGAAAAAGCAATTAGCTGAGTATAAGGATTACGTTATGGAAATCAAACGAAAAATTGAAAGTGGTGAGCTAGACAGTTCTGAATTGGTGAACATAACAAATAGTCTTAAGCAGAAAGCGGATGACCTAAAGGTTTCAATTAGTAATCTAAATGTAAATCTTCCTGCATTTGCTGGCATAGGTGCTGCTACAGTAGCTACTGGAACGGTTACTGGTGGCGGAGCTATGGTAAGCCCAACTACTATGATTACCATTGCTACAAAGATACCGGGCCTTTTAGGAAGGTTGAGACGTTCAAAGAATAGGCTAGATGAAA